>JAZTXE010000021.1:0-4763 GCA_045636205.1 Eubacteriales bacterium | reverse complement strand
TGATCCGGGATATGCTATTGTCGGCTACGGGTTAGTAAGCTCTGATAAAAATAAAATAACACCTCTTCAATACGGTGTTATACGTACTCCTGCGGAGAAGAGCATAGAAGAACGCCTTTTGGAGATTTTTAATGATATGACAGGTCTCCTGCGAACATTTTCTCCGGATCAGGTAGCTATAGAGAAGTTATTCTTCAACACCAACGAAACTACAGCAATAAACGTAAGTCAGGCGAGAGGGGTAATAGTCCTCGCTTGTGCGTTGGCGGGAATCCCTGTTTTTGAATACACCCCACTTCAGGTCAAAATGTCAGTGGTTGGTTATGGCAGAGCTGAGAAAAAGCAGGTTATGGAGATGACCAGGATGCTCCTCGGTCTTGAAAAGGTTCCTAAACCGGATGACGCGGCTGATGCGCTTGCTATAGCTGTTTGCCATGCGCATACCGCGGGCAGCGGTCTGAATAATGGGTTACGATGATAAAAGGGGTAGAGAGAAATGTTTTATTATTTAAACGGAACAGTCGCTCATATTGAGCAGAATTTAGCCGTCATAGATGTCGGAGGTGCCGGGTATGCGTGCCGTACATCGCTCTACAGCATGGCAAACTTGACGGTGGGTGCACAGGCAAAGTTATATACTTACTTGCATGTGCGTGAGGATATTTTTGAGTTGTATGGTTTTTGCGAGCAGGAGGAGCTTAATTGCTTTAAAATGCTTTTGTCAATCTCGGGTGTCGGACCTAAGGCGGCGATTTCCATCCTTTCTGCGGTAACACCGTCACAGCTTGCACTTTCTATAGTTACGGGCGATGAAAAACCGCTCACCGCGGCGGTAGGCGTGGGTAAAAAATTGGCGCAGAGGATTATACTCGAATTAAAGGATAAGATGGCTAAAGAGCAAATTAATTTGTCATCAGGTACGTTGAGTTCAATTCCGGTTGCGGTTTCAAACGATGCAACCAGCGAAGCGGTTGCGGCACTTGCGGTGCTCGGCTATTCGCAGGCGGAAATTGATGCTGCACTACGGAATGTGGATGTTTCAAATCTCACAGTTGAAGAGATAATTAAAAAAGCACTTGCGGGACTTATGCGATAAGTGAAAATTTGAGATAATACGGAGGCGGCTTCTTGATATGAGTATAGAATTTAACAATGTTGACAGCCGTATGGATGAGCAGGAAAACAGAATAGTTACCTCCACTCTTACAAATCAGGATGATGGGGAAGCTTCGCTTCGTCCTAAAAAACTTTGTGAGTATACCGGACAGACAAAAGCAAAAGAAAATTTATCGGTTTATATTGAGGCGGCGCAAAAACGCGGTGAACCTCTTGACCACGTGTTGCTTTACGGTCCGCCGGGGCTTGGTAAAACCACACTTGCGGGAATAATCGCAAATGAGATGGGAGTCAATGTAAGGATTACATCGGGGCCTGCAATAGAAAAGCCGGGTGATTTGGCGGCTCTGCTTACGAATCTTTCACAGAATGATATATTGTTTATTGATGAGATACACAGGCTTAATAAAAGCGTTGAGGAAATACTTTATCCGGCGATGGAGGATTATGCTCTTGATATTATTATAGGAAAAGGGCCATCTGCCAGATCTATACGTTTGGATTTACCCAAGTTTACGCTCGTGGGAGCGACTACTCGTGCGGGGCAGCTTACGTCTCCGCTCAGAGACCGTTTTGGTGTCATATTGCGGCTTGAGCTGTATTCGCCTGAGGAGCTTCTTTCCATCGTAAAGCGTAGTGCGGGAATTTTGAATATACCGATTGAGGATGGAGGTGCTCTTGAAATAGCAAAAAGAAGCCGTGGAACACCGCGTATTGCAAACAGAATTTTAAAGCGTGTGCGCGATTTTGCGCAGGTAAGGGCAGACGGTGTTATAACCCAGGCACTGGCTGATACTGCACTTGATGCGCTTGAGATTGACGAAACCGGACTTGATTCAACTGACCGACGTATGCTAATGAGCATTATTGAAAATTTCGGCGGAGGTCCGGTCGGGCTTGACACTCTGGCAGCAACCATAGGTGAAGAAGCGGTTACAATTGAAGATGCGGTCGAACCGTTTTTAATGCAAAACGGATTTATAAAAAGAACACCGCGCGGAAGATGCGTGACAAAGCGCGCATACGATCATTTGAAGCTTGAGTTTATGGGACAGGTGGAATTTTAACCTTGTCCACAGTTGAAATGGAGGATTTCATGGGAAAGTTTTTCGGAACCGATGGTATTCGCGGCGTAGCAAATCAGGAGCTTACTCCCGAACTTGCGTTTCGCGTAGGTCAGGCGGCAGCATTTGTTCTTACAAAAGAACTTAAGCACAGAGCCAGGATTTATATAGGAAAGGATACGCGTATTTCATCAGATATGCTTGAGTGTGCGTTGGCAGCGGGTATATCATCGGTCGGAGCAGAAGTGGGAATGCTTGGATTTGTGCCGACTCCTGCGGTGGCGTATTTGACGGTTAAGCATAACGCGGATGCGGGAATTGTTGTCTCTGCATCGCATAATCCTATGGAGTTTAACGGAATAAAAATATTCAATTCACAAGGATATAAGCTCTCGGATGAATTGGAGCTTGAAATTGAAGAATATTTGACCGGGGATACGGGTTTTCCTACTTGTATCGGCGGCGATTTGGGAAGAGTCCAGCATAAGGAAAACGCGGTATCAGAGTATATCGAGTATGTTGCAAGTACTGTTGACGGAGACCTTTCGGGACTAAAAGTACTTATTGACTGCGCAAACGGTGCGGCATCACATACGGCGCGCAGCTTGTTTGAAAAATTGGGAGCTGAGTGCGATTTTATTTTTGATACCCCGGACGGTGTCAATATTAATGCAAATTGCGGCTCAACAAAAATGGATACTCTGCGCGAAAAGGTTGTTGCCGGAAAATATGATGTGGGTGTCGCGTTTGACGGCGATGCTGACCGTTGTCTGATAGTAGATGAAAAGGGAAATGTTGTCGATGGTGACAGCATTATGGCGGTTTGTGCGTGTGACCTTAAAGAAAAGGGAAGACTCAACGGCAACAGTTTTGTCGCTACAGTTATGAGCAATCTTGGCTTGCACGCATACAGTAAAAAGATGGGAATAAATGTTGCATGTTCAGCGGTGGGTGACAGGAATGTTCTTGAGCTCATGCTAAAAGAGGATTACGTGCTGGGCGGAGAACAGTCCGGTCATGTTATTTTCAGAGAGTATTCCACAACCGGTGACGGTGAGCTTACTGCTGTGCAGTTTTTATCGCTTGTAAAGAGACGCGGTATAGCTGTGTCAGAACTTTGCGGCGAAATCCCGCAGTACCCGCAGGTTATAATCAATGTAAAGGTAGCGAATGTGATAAAGGACAGCGTAATAAACGACCGCGAGGTGAAGCTTGCCATACGTCAGGTTACCGAGCAACTTATGGAAGACGGTCGCATATTAGTGCGCCCTTCAGGGACGGAACCGCTTATCCGTGTTATGGTTGAGGGACGTGATTTTGAAAAAATCAATCAAATTGCATCACATGTATCTGATGTAATTGCATCTGCGGCACGCGATATAAGTAAAAAAATGTAACAATATGACATGTCATATTGCATAAAAAACGAGATTTATTTAAAAAATAAAAAAATATTCTGCATAATACTTGACAAGGGGTTGACGAGCATATATAATGAGAACGTATTGCAAGACAACGAGAAACGTTTTGATGAAAAATGTTCTCAAATATCGGATGAAGAGTTGGTTTTAAGCGCGCAGCAAGGCGATGATGTTTCTTCTGATGCGTTGATTGTACGTTATTCTGACTTTGTTCGATATCTTGCACGTCCGTATTTTTTAGTCGGTGGTGACGCGGAAGATCTTATCCAAGAGGGAATGATAGGTCTTATCAAAGCTGTCCGCGAATATAATGCGTCGCAGGGCGTGTTATTTAAAACATATGCCGGCACCTGTATTAAGAATAAGTTGCTTTCTGCACTTAAACAGGCAGCGCGCAATAAGCACAACCCTTTAAATCACTATATTTCTTTGGAACCCCCTTTTTTTGACAGCAACCCTGAGCATGTCGATTTCGCATTAACTAACTTAGGTATTTCCGGCGATCCGGTTGAGCTTGTCATTGGCAATGAGGCGTTTAAAGAATTATCTCAGGTACTGCGTGGATTATTATCCGGTTTTGAGGCTAAAGTGTTGGAGTTGTATTTGGAAGGCCGTTCTTATCAGGAGATAGCTGATTTAACGAATAAAACGTCAAAAGCTATTGATAACGCAGTGCAGCGTATACGGCGAAAGCTGGCGCATTATTTTCATAGCAAGGCATCAACAGGAGCATGAAAACCTGTGAAGCATAAATGCTCAGTCGGGAAATACCTGAGGGCAAAGACTAAGTCAAAGAGAGGGAAACAAACAATGTACGAAGACAAGACCTTAACATGCAAAGAATGTGGCGCAGAGTTCGTGTTCACCGCAGGTGAGCAGGAGTTCTATGCAGAGAGAGGCTTCATGAACGAGCCGCAGCGCTGCAAAGCTTGCCGCGATGCTCGCAAGAATGCTGCTCGCGGACCGAGAGAGTACTTCACCGCTACTTGCGCAGCTTGCGGCGGCGAGGCAAAGGTTCCGTTCGAGCCGAAGACCGATCGTCCGGTCTACTGCAGCGATTGCTTTGCTCGTATGCGTGAGCAGGCATAAGCTTGTAAGTAAAATGCCAAATCAGGGCCCGGCAAGATCCGTCTGTCTGGGCGTGGGATTTTTTTTAAATTAA
>JAZTXE010000020.1:0-11285 GCA_045636205.1 Eubacteriales bacterium | reverse complement strand
GGTCATGGCGGAAAACGCGCGGCGTATAAAGGCGTGGTATAAGGAAAACGGTATCCCGATTTCCAAGTACGCGCTCGCCCACTATTACGAAACCGGCGCAAACGCTATCGGGCATATTATCGACATGGGTTGTGAGTTTATAGGCATTCACATGCAGCCGGACACACCGTACGGCGAGGACAGTTGGCTCAATGCAGGACCTTACCGCAACTTCGAGAGCGGCGCTATCAACTCTTCCCGCCCGGTATACTACGGCGATTACTTAGAGGTGGAAAACGCACCCGAGCACTCGGGTAAGCTCTTTAACTGCGTGACTGAGATACGCGATGTATCCGGCTATGAATGGCACCCGACCTCGGACGTCAGACAGACTATCGACCGCGGCATCCGCCATTTACGGCGCGCGTTTGACTCGATGGTACCCGCCGCGTTCTTTACCCATGAGTCGTGCTGGATTCAGCGCATGAGCCCGAAGACGTGGCGCGCTTCTCTTGACGGTATATTAAAAGCCGTCGAGGGGTATGAGGCAACCTTCATGAGTATGGATGATATTTGCGCCTATGCCCGCGCAAAGCATGACACCGCGCTTATGTCTGCATCAGTTGACGATGCAGGATGTCTTAGCCTGACGGTTTCGGGAAAGAGCGATATTTCCACCCGCGTCTTCGTATTTAATGAGGATGAGGACGGTTATATAGCAAAATCTCTTGCAGACATCCCGCCGCTCGACGGAGAAGTAACAGTTAAAATATAAAAATAAACGGAACGGTTTTTAAATTAAACCGTTCCGTTTTTGCGCAATGCATTCCCTACAAAATATTCTGCATATTATAATATACGCCGCGCTTTTCCATCAGCTCATCGTGGCTGCCCTGCTCGACTATACCGTCCTCATTTAATACCAAAATCACCGTCGCATTGCGTATGGTGGAGAGTCTGTGTGCAATCGTAAAGGTGGTGCGCCCCTTGGCAAGGCGCTCAAGGGATTGCTGAACCACGCGCTCGGACTCATTATCCAGCGCGCTTGTCGCTTCATCAAGTATTAAAATCGGCGGGTTCTTTAAAAACGCACGCGCGATGGAAATCCTCTGCTTCTGTCCGCCCGAGAGCTTTACGCCGCGCTCGCCCACGTATGTGTCATACCCGTTTTCAAGCTCGCGGATAAACTCATCCGCGCCCGCAAGCCGCGCCGCCTCGTGCACATCCGCCTCGGTAGCACCCGGCGCACCGTAGGCGATATTCTCATATACACTGCCCGAGAACAGGTACACGTCCTGCTGCACCATGCCGATTTTCTCGCGCAGGGATTTGAGTGTAACCGACTTAATAGGCTTTCCGTCTATTAAAATCTCACCCGCGCCGACCTCGTAAAACCGCGGGATAAGGTTACACAGCGTAGTCTTTCCGGAGCCTGACGAGCCTACGAGTGCCACGTGGTCGCCCGGCTTTACGCGAAGGTTTATATTGCTCAAAACATCGCGCCCATCCTCACTGTATTTAAAGGACACATCGCAAAACTCCACAAGCCCCTCAACGCGATCAAGCTCTGTAGCGCCCGGCTCATCGTAGACCTCGCACGGTGCGTCAAGTATCTCTAAAAACCGCTCAACACCCGTCATGCCGCGCTGGAACTGCTCGGTAAACTCGACGATGCGGCGAATGGAGGTAAGAAGCGTGGATACGTAGAGGAGATATGCCACATAATCGGCAGGTGTTATCGCGCGTGCGCGCAGGAAAAAAGCACCCGCGACGGTAACGGTCAGGTACATAAGTCCGTCAAAGAGCCGCGTCATCGTACCGAAGCCACCCATGTACTTGTACGTTACACCCTTTATTTTAAGAAACTTCGAGTTTCCCTCGCTGAACTTTTGACGCTCGACATCCTCATTTGCAAAGCTCTTTACCACTCGCACGCCGAGCAGGCTGTCCTCAACCTGCGAGTTTATCTCGCCTATCTGGTGGCGCGATGCCTTAAACGCCGCCTTCATGCGTCGGTTAAATATCCACGTGCCGAGCATTATAAACGGAAGCGTCGCAAAGATTATAAGCGTTAAGGAAAGGTTTACACCCGCAAGGATTATAAACGATGCTACTATCTTGACACCCGCTATAAAAAACTCCTCCGGGCAGTGGTGGGCAAACTCGGTAACGTCAAATAAGTCCGAGGTGATGCGCGCCATTATCTGCCCGATTTTTGAATTGTCATAGTACTTAAACGGAAGCTTCTGCAGGTGGTCAAACAGGTCGCGGCGCATGTCGGTCTCAATCTTGGCACCCATCATGTGTCCCTGGTTCTGCATGTAATAGTTTGCCGCCGCGTCGATAAGGCGCAGCACAAGATAGAGTGCCCCCGCACGCAGTATCACGGAAACCGTCAGCGCGGGCAGGTTATAAAGCCCCAAATCCGTCAGGTGCCGTATAATAAGCGGGAACACCAGCTCGCACACGGTAGTGAGCGCCGCGCAGAACAGGTCAAGTATCAGTATGGCGCGGTATGGCTTAAAGTACGGTATAAATCTCTTTAACTTTTCCATGGTTAACTCCTTTCTGTATTCACGGGCAATTCATGAATTGCCCCTACATATTCATTCTTCACTATTACATATTACTTGCAATCACACCCCGCGGTGTGCTTGCATATACTATCCCGTGGGACATCCTCCCACCAAAAACTTGTAATAAGGGAGACTTACCAATATGTGTTGCCTTTTTAGAAATCTCTGTAATTCATGCGGAAATACCCGCTCAAACTCCTGCTGCGACAATGACGTCGAGATGCGCATTGTAAACGCTTCAAACGGCGGATGCGGCTGCGGATGGAACCACGGCGGCAGCGTCGTCGTAATTTCAAATGGCGGATGCGGCTGTGGCTGCAATTCCTGCAACGGCAACGGCTACGGCTACAACACCGCAAACACCTGCGGCTGTGACGCATACGATACCGCAAACACCTGCGGCGGATGCGGCTGCGGATGCAACTACTAATCGCATAAATTAAAAATTCACCCGGAGGCTAACCCCCTCCGGGCTTTTTTTATATTTCGTGCGCATTGTCTGGGTGGGTGCGATACCGACGCGGAACGACACATAGGTCGTACCCTACTTGAGTTTTTTGCAAAGGTACCTGCAGATAAACGGACCGAACTGCTCTAAAATCCCGCGCTCCTCCTTCATTTCAAGGAAGCGCTTGTAATGGCGCGCTTTTTCAAGGTGCTGCCAGCGCAGGAATGCGGCGCGGTAGGATATGCCGCACAGCTCTGCAATCTCCTCAGGTGACCCAACACAGCACATGTGCAAAACCACCGTCGGGCAGAACAGTCGCGCACATAGCGAATCCGCCTCAACATCAAGCGCGCTTTTGTTGCTTGATGCGCGCGTCATCACGTCCTCTACGCATTTTACATGGCCAAGGAAGTAATGGCACAGCTCGTGCATGAGCGTCCAGTTAATGCGCTCCTCGTCCTTTTGCTCGTTATAGACGATGCAGTAAGTCATCTTACCGCCTTGACTTTCAAGCGGGAAGAGAAACCCATCCTCATCGTAATCCTCAATAATGCCTTGGCGGTCACGGTGACACAGTATGGCAAACTCGGTATAATCAAGTAGTTTAATCCCGTGGCGCGCCATAATACGGCGCGGTTCTATAGGCAGAGCGGTAAAGCCCTCCCGCTTAATTATATCCCACGCTAAAATACGCGCTTTGGTATCAAAAGCCGGACGCGGCACTTTAATTCACGCCTTTCTGAAATTGAATTTTATCCGTGGTTTTTAAGCCCGTCAACCAGTCTCTCACGGTCGCGTTTCTGCCGCGAATTAAGTGACTTTACGCCACCTGAGCGCGCGGCAAACTTAAAATCTTCCTTAATGCTTTCTTTGAGCATACCGACCACATTAATCTTCTCAGGCTCCACAGTCTCCCAAGGAATTTCATGCCCGCTCTTTAACAGGTCATCCACGTAGACATCTATTTTCCGCAGACCGTCAGCATTTAAAAGACGCATACGGTAAATAAGCTCCTTCTCCTCGCAGGTAATGGTAATTTCATCGCCCTCTGCCTTGATATGGAACCCGGTCTGCCACAGCTCATCGAGTGAAACATTGAGAGCCTGGGCAATCGACTTACTCTGTGCACCGCGGGGTTCTTTTTTACCGTTTAAGTAGCCGGAAATCGCCGCCTCGCTCAAGCCCGTGGCGCGAGCCAGGTCAGCAGCTGACATTTGCCTTTCTTTCATAAGCTCGCGCAAATGCTCGGAGAACTTTCCCATCAACTCATCCCCTGAATCAAATTTACCTTTGTACAGGACTATCTTAACACAAGTTAAGAAAATTTGCAACAGCCACTTGACAAACTTAACCAAAGTTAATATAATAAACTCACATACTTAACAAAAGTTAAGGCAGCAAAGGAGGATGACAGTTGAAAAATTACAAGTATCCGTCGCTATACGCGCAGGGTGTAAGCCGTCGCACACTCGCGCAAGCTCTCAAAATTTCGCCCCGCAAGCTGCGCTGCAAGCAGCATCCGAAGTGCAAGTCAGATTTCACAGGAAGTGAAATCCGCCTCGCAAGCGACTTCTTTAACCGCCCCGCAAGCGAGCTATTCGCCGCCCAAGAGCCGGGGTACATCGGAATTTTATCCGAAAGCGGCAAGTACATCCCACGAGAGTGCGCACTCGACTACGCAATGGAGCGCTGCGGCATCACCCGCACCCCCGACCGCAGCTTGGACGCAGAATTTGCCACCTGGTTTGTCGAGTGGTACTATTCAGGCGACTGGCTCTGTGAGAGGAGTGCCGCACGATGAATTACATAGCCGAAATAAAACGCTTTTATGACCGCCAGCTCTCCGAGAATTTATCCGCAGGGCAAATCGCGCTCTGGCACGCGCTAATTGAAATATCAAACCGCAACGGCTGGCAGGAATGGTTCAGCGCCCCGATAGAAACGCTCGTATTAATGTCCGGTCAAACGCGCCAATCAGTATACAAGAGTTTACAAAAATTGCAACAGTCAGGTTACATATCAGTTGACAAAAAGAGATACAAGCTGGTGACAAATCCTGATACAAATCCCGACTCACACCTTATATATAATAAAACTAAACTAAACGAAACTAAACTAAACCAAAGAAAGGACGGTTCTCAGAATGGAAAAGCTAAACTTCGAGGCGAAGATTCTGTCACTATACCCGGAGGGGTTAAGCTCTGAGGACTTTATACGGCAAAAGATAGAGCGCGCAAATAAAACCCCCGGCAACTTAAAGGGGTATGACTGCCCGGACTGCTTAAACCGCGGCTACAGTACGCGCCTTGATGAGCGTGGCTTCGAGGTAAGCGTTCCGTGCCACTGTTTAAAGACGCGCGCCTCACTCCGTGCAGTTGAGCGAAGCGGGCTAAAGGGCGTGCTCGACCGCCTTACGTTTGATAATTTTAAAGCCGTCGAGCCGTGGCAAAAGCAGCTTAAGTCAGTCGCCGAGAGCTTTGTAAAAAACTCAAACGGCGCGTGGTTCTACGTCGGCGGCAACCCGGGCAGCGGCAAAACGCATATCTGCACCGCCATCTGCGCCGAGCTTCTTAAATCAGGGCGCGAGGTGCGCTATTTCGTCTGGCCGTCAGATATCCGCAGGCTCAAAACTTTGGTAAATGACGGCGAGTACGACTCGGTATTTGACGATTTTGCAAATGCAGAAGTCCTGTATATAGATGACCTTTTTAAAGCGCGCTCGGCCTCAGACCTGAGTGCATCGGACATCTCCCGCACCTTCGAGCTCATAAACCGCCGCGACCAGCAGCCCGATAAAATCACCATCCTATCCTCCGAGCGCAATATAGAAGCGGTAATCCGCATCGACGAAGCCACCGGCTCCCGCATCTTCTTCCGTGCCCGCGGATATACCTTCGATTTAGGTAACTCACCCCGCCGCAACTTCCGCCTGTACGGCAACCGCGAACTCTGATACTCTGTCGTGAGCAAAGAAAGGAGAACAATACCGTGAATACTTTTAAAACCCGCCTTGCCCGCTACGGTGACGCGTGCCGTGAGGTGTCGCTGCTGTCCGGGCATCTGAGGCATTTAAAGGAGAGTGAGGATGTGTCAAGCTCCCGCCTCCGCAAAACACATACCCGATTAAAACTCGCACGCGCGGCGCGCCGTCAGGCAAAAAAACAAGCCGAGGAAATCATATCCCGCGTACCCGAGGACCTGCATATGCGCGAAATAATGTCTATGCGATATATAGACCTGATGCTTTGGAAGGACATATCCGAATGCCTGGACCTCGAACTGCGCTGGATAATGCGCCTGCACAAACGCGCGCTCGACGCGCTTTTAAAATAACCGGATAGGAGTTCTGTAATGTTATTGTAGGGGCGGATGCCTACATCCGCCCGTTAATTAAGAATCTGTACGATGTGGATACCCTACACCACCTCATCCGTCAACCTGACGGCTGCCACCTTCCCCTCAAGGGGAAGGCACGCAGGCGGGTCTCAAGTGAACAAAAGAAAGGAGAATAAAACCTATGAAATTAGATACAGACCGCGCCCGCGAGCTCGGGCGCATGGGCGGCCGTGCAAGCGCACGCGCAAAAAAAGCGCGTCGCGGCATGCGCGAAACGCTCCTTGAGCTTTTAAGCCGCGACTCATCCGACGCACTCTCAGAGCCTACACCTCAGACCACCGCAAACGAAACCATCGCCCGCACCCTGATACGTCAGGCGGCGGATGGGAACATAAAAGCCTGCGAATTTATCCGCGATACGATAGGCGAAAAACCGGGTACAAAGGCCGCAGCCGATAATTCCTCTGACCGCACGCACGAAATACGCATAAAGGTGGTGGAATAATTTGGAAATACTACTCACCCAACGCCAGAAAGCATTCGTGGATGCGACAGCCGACGAGGTCCTGTTCGGCGGCGCGGCGGGTGGCGGCAAGAGCTACGGTCAGATAGTCGATGCGCTGCTCTTCGCGCTCAAGTACCCGGGCTCAAAGCAGCTTATCCTGCGCCGCACCTTCCCCGAGCTTGACAAATCCATAATCCGCTCCGCCCTCGCGCTCTACCCGCAGGGCATCTATAAGTACAACAGCGCCTCGCACCTTATGACATTTGAGAACTCCTCAATCATAGATTTCGGCTACTGCGACAGCGAAAACGATGTCTACCGCTACCAATCCGCCGAGTACGACGTGCTCCGTTTTGACGAGCTGACACACTTTACCGAGCAGATGTATGTCTACCTCATCTCCCGCGTGCGCGGCGCAAATGACTTCCCCAAGCAGATAAAATCCTCCACTAACCCGGGCGGAGTCGGGCACACGTGGGTAAAATCGCGCTTTATCGACCTGGGCGCGCCCGATACGCTGCATAAAACCCCCTCCGGCTCGCGCATATTCCTGCCCTCAAAGGTGCAGGACAATAAATTCCTGATGGACTCCGACCCGAGCTACATAAAACGTCTTAAGAACCTCGGCGAGCGCGACCGCCGCGCCCTGCTCCACGGCGACTGGGACATCTTCGAGGGCCAGTATTTTACCGAGTGGTCGAGGGATAAGCACGTCATCCGCCCCTTTGAAATCCCATCGCACTGGCGCCGCTACTTTGCAATGGACTACGGTCTTGATATGCTCGCGGGATACTGGATAGCCGTGGACGGGAATGACCGCGCCTACGTCTACCGCGAGGTGTATAAGTCGGGACTCATTATCTCCGATGCCGCGCATGCGGTGCTCGAGCTAAATGGCGGGGATAACGTCTACGCGTACATCGCGCCGCCCGATTTGTGGAACCGCCGTCAGGATACCGGCCGCTCCGCCGCGGAGATATTCGCCGAGTGCGGCGTGGATTTAATCCACGCGGTAAACGACCGCGTGCAGGGCTGGATGGATTTAAAGGAGTGGCTGCGCCCGAAGCTTGACGAGTTCGGCGAGCTCACACCGCGCCTGCGTATTTTCGAAAACTGCGTCAACCTGATACGCACTCTCCCCGCGGTTCAGATTGACCGCATAAACCCAAACGACGTCGCACGTGAGCCGCATGAGCTTACGCACGCACCCGACGCGCTGCGCTATTTCGTAGCAGGCCGCCCGATGTGCGATGCGATAATGCAGGAGCCCGACGACGAGGATACACCCTCGTTTGAAACCGAAGTCGAGTCGTTTCTAAATTACGGAAATTAACTTACCTGCCCTGTCGTCGTCGCAAAGTGCGCTTGTCTGTAAGGGAGGGCCTCCGCGCCCTCCCGTCAGCGAGACTGATGAGGTAGAAAACCAAATCCCACGCACCCACGTCACGTCTTCCACCCATAGGCTCCCTCTGATGAGGGAGCTGTCAGCGAAGCTGACTGAGGGAGAGATTTTTACAATCCCCTGCAATACACCACCTCATCCGTCAGCCTGACGGCTGCCACCTTCCCCTCAAGGGGAAGGCTTCTTCTATAGGCTTCCCCTTGTCTGTAGGTGAGGGGGTTGTTTAACAAAAAAATCTCATTCCGCAGAAAATAAAGTTATAGGTTTTTCCTCAATGTCTTGTAAAAGAAATAAAAATCTGTTAGAATATATAGGATAATGTATAATTGGAGAAAAAAGCATGACTGAACGATTGCAGAAAATACTTGCCGCGCGCGGGGTTTGCTCGCGCCGTGCGGCGGAAAAGCTTATTGAGGACGGCCGCGTAACCGTAAACGGTGTCACCGCGCATCTGGGCGATAAAGCGGATGAGACGCGTGACGAAATCGCGCTTGACGGTCGCCCGATTTCAAAAAAGAGCCAAAATGTCTATCTTATGCTAAACAAGCCGCGCGGGTATATAACCACGGTAAAGGACGAAAAGGACCGCCGCACGGTATTGGACCTTATTGATATAGATGAGCGCGTCTACCCGGTCGGCAGGCTCGACTGCAACTCGGAAGGTCTTTTGATTCTTACAAATGACGGTGAGCTTACAAACCGCCTTACGCATCCGTCACACTCGGTGGGCAAGCAGTACATTGTTAAGGTCCGCGGGGATGTGGACTCGGCGCTTACGCGTCTGAGGCTTCCGTTTGTGCTCGACGGTCGCGAAACCGCTCCCGCGCAGATAACCGTGCTGCAGGAGGACGCTTTGGGCGGGCTTTTAAGCTTTGTAATCTTCGAGGGGCGCAACCGCCAGATCCGCCGCATGTGCGAGGAGTCAGGGCTCGAGGTTCGCCGCTTAAAACGCGTCGCCATCGGCAAGCTCGATCTGGGCAAGCTCCCGGGCGGGCGCTGGAGATACCTTACCGAAGCTGAAATAGAATACCTAAAAAATATTTAAGGGGATTTAAGAAATGTTGGAAGAGCTGAGCATCATAGGGCAAAAGTTCCGTCTGCCCGGACGGGTGGACTCCTACGAAATCATCAACAACGGCCACATTAACTCCACCTACAAAGTAAACTACATTCTGCCCGACGGCGCACCGAAATCGTATATTTTCCAGAAGATAAACACGTACGTTTTCAAAAACCCGGTGCAGATAATGAAAAACATAGACCTCATCACGTCTCACATCCGCGCAAAGTGCCCGGGACGCATATCCCTTCACTTCCATCACACGCATGACGGTGAGAATTACGTCTTCAGCGATAAGAGCTTCTGGCGCGTGATGAATTATGTTGATTCGGTTACATATAATACTTATAAGGATATGGATATTATCCGCGCAGGCGGCGAGGCGTTCGGCGATTTCCAGCTCCAGCTCTCGGATTTTGACGCATCGCTCCTGTTTGAGACCATACCCGATTTTCATGACACGAAAAAAAGGCTTGAGACGCTCTTTAAGGATGCGCAGGAAGACCCGCTCGGTCGCGTAGCCGGGGTGCGTGAGGAGCTTGAGTATATTGACTCGGTAAAGGAATTTGCATGGCAGTTAAGCGAGCGCTATAAGGCGGGCGAGTTCCCGATTCGCGCAACGCATAATGACACCAAGGTAAATAACGTACTCTTTGATAAAGTAACCCACGAGCCGCTGGTGGTCATAGACCTTGACACGGTCATGCCCGGCATGGCGATGTATGACTTTGGTGACGCGGCGCGCTTTATCTGCAACTCCTCGCTTGAGGATGAGCCCGACCTTTCCCGCGTATGGTTTGACGCGAAGAAATACGAAGCCTTCGCGCAGGGCTTTATCTCCAAGGTGCGTGACGGTTGGACGGATGAGGAGCTTGCAAGCTGTACCCACTCCACCTTCGCTATAACAATCGAGCTCGCCTCGCGCTTTTTGGATGATTATATCACCGGCGATAAGTATTTTAAAACCTCCTACGAGGGGCATAACCTGACGCGTGCACGCTGTCTTTTGCATCTGGCAAAAAGCATCACCGCGCAGTATGACTCACTCTGCTCCATCGTAAACCGAGTGATTGAGGGTAAATAATTAAAATGGAAAATGAACTTCTACGACGCGCGCAGGACTTGTACCTGCGCGCTCGGCGCATAAATCAGCCGTGCGCAACAAGCTTTCTCTCACCCGCCGAGGTTAAAGCGGTTGAGGTGTTTTTAAAACTCAAAAAAGATGACGGCTACATCGCCGCAGGCGGGTTTGACGGCGCTGAGCGCTGCCGCCTTATATTCCTGCCCGATTACCTGGACGCGGAATATCTCCCGCTCGATGAGTATATAACCGTGCTTCGCGCCGAGTACCGCTTCGGCTCACTCTCCCACCGCGACTGGCTCGGCTCACTCATGGGGCTTGGCATAAAGCGCGAAACGCTCGGAGATATACTGGTTTTAGAAAACCACGCGGATATAATCTGCACTCCTCAGGTTAAACGCTTTATAATGGATAATCTCATAAAAGTCGGCAAAGCGGGTGTAAGCATCTCCGAGATTTCGCTCGATGAGATAGTCGTACCCACGCCCGAGTTTAAAAAGAAGAGCGGCACCGTCGCATCACTTCGGGTTGACGCAGTCGCAGCCCTCGCCTTTTCCGTCTCCCGCTCGGAGGCCGCACGGCTTATCCGCGAAGGTCGGCTTTCGGTAAACCACCTGGAAGAACTATGCCCGTCTGCAGAAGTTTCCGAGGGCACACTGCTCTCCATGCGCGGCTTCGGCAGAGCACGGCTTTTCTCAGTCGGCGGCACGAGCAAAAAAGACCGCATATTCATCGAAATCCACGCGTATACAAACACTAAATAAAAACAATCGTAGGGGCGGGCCTGTGTGCCCGCCCGCGGGCGAGACTGATGAGATAGAAAACCAAATCCCCCCCCGCACTCACGTCACGTCTACCGCCCATAGGCTCCCTCTGATGAGGGAGCTGTCAGCGAAGC
>JAZTXE010000019.1:0-19786 GCA_045636205.1 Eubacteriales bacterium | reverse complement strand
ATTTTGGAGCATCGCTTCAGTCCGGAGTTTTTAGCTACGGTAAAAGAAGATTTTACTCTTTATTCGGATATCGGAAACGCCCAGCAAAAATATGTGCGTGAGGTGTTTGAAGGAACTGTTGAGAAATTAGATGAGATTGATGATAAGATTCGCAAGAACTCTATCGGATGGGATTTGCGCCGTATTTCGCGTGTAGCTATGGCTATTATGCGCGTTGCAATCTATGAGGCTAAGTATATGGATGAAATTCCTCCGAGTGTTGCAATAAATGAAGCTGTAGAGATTGCAAAGAAATATGAGCCTGCCGAAACTGTTGCGTTTATAAACGGTATTTTAGGCAGTGTTATGCGAGAGGAGCCGAAGGAGTAATGCCGCTCTTTTTAGGCTTGGATACAAGTAATTACACGACCTCTGCCGCGGTGGTTGATACTTGCACAGATGAAATTATCAGTCGCGGAAAGCTCCTGCCGGTTGCCGAAGGTCAGTTGGGGCTTAGGCAGTCGGACGCGGTTTTTAACCATATAAAAGCTCTTCCGGACATCATAGCTCAAATTGAGCCTGATAAGATAAAAAACATTGCCGCAATAGGCGTAAGCACGCGTCCGCGCCCGGTAGAAGGCTCATATATGCCGTGCTTTACAGTCGGAAAAACCGTTGCCGGAATTTTAGGCCATTCTTTAGGTGTTCCGGTGTACGAATTTTCGCATCAGGAAGGGCATATAGCCGCTGTGCTGTATGCTGAAAAACGAACCGAGCTTCTTACTGTACCGCATCTCGCATGGCATTTGTCCGGCGGAACAACTGAGCTCACCTACGTAAAACCTGCGCAGGAGAGTGTTCTCAGCATTGAAAAAATAGGCGGTACAAGCGATATATCTGCAGGTCAGCTTATTGACCGTATCGGTGTTAAGTTGGGACTTAGATTTCCTGCCGGAAAAGAGCTTGAAGTCCTTGCTGAGAAATCTCAAAGCAGAGATAGGTTTGCTGTAAAGTTGAATGACTTGTCGTTTTCGCTCTCGGGTATGGAAAATCAAGCGAATTCGCGTATTGAAAAAGGCGGAGAGCCGCATGATGTTGCCTGGTTTGTTATTAAAACTATATCTCAGGCGGTTTATAAATGCACAAAGCGCGCACTTGAGATATACGGCAATATTCCGGTTGTTCTATCCGGCGGTGTTGCCGGAAACCGCGCGTTAAGACGTGCACTTGAGGAATTTTCTCCGATATGTGCAAAGCCGCAGTATTCCTCCGATAATGCGGTTGGAGCGGCAGTGCTGGCATCTGAAATGGGTGGAAGAAAATGAGAGGACATATCTTTACGATAAGTGAAGCCAATAACTATATAAAATCCGTCATGGATGCAGACCCTAAGCTCAGCACAATTTATGTGCGCGGTGAGATTTCAAATTATAAGTATCACTCATCCGGGCATCAGTATATGACGCTAAAGGACGAGGGAGCTGTGCTTCGAGCGGTCATGTTTAAGTTTGACGGTGCAAAGCTTAACTTTCGCCCTGAGAGCGGAATGAAGGTAATCGCGAAGGGCCGCGTTACGGTTTTCCCGCGCGACGGTCAGTATCAGCTGTATATAAGCGATATGATACCGGACGGTATGGGCGCGCTTGCCGTCGCTTTCGAGCAGCTTAAAAAGAAGCTCTTGCAAGAGGGATTGTTTGCTCCTGAACACAAAAAGCCGATACCCAAATACCCTGAGCGGATAGCCTTGGTTACATCTCCAACCGGTGCCGCGGTGCGCGATATGCTCAGGATTCTCAAGGCAAGGTATCCGCTTGCGAAAGCAATAGTATCGCCGGTGCTTGTCCAGGGTCCCGAGGCGCCTGCGGATATTTGCAGAGCTATTGAATATTTAAATGAACATAAGCTGTGTGACCTAATTATCTGCGGTCGCGGCGGTGGCTCGCTTGAAGATTTGTGGGCATTTAACGATGAGGGCGTTGCACGCACGATTTTTAAATCGGAAATCCCGATAATTTCAGCGGTCGGGCATGAGCCGGATGTTACAATAGCGGATTTTGTCGCGGATTTGCGTGCGGCTACACCGTCGAATGCAGCCGAGCTTGCAGTGCCCGACTGTATGGCGATAAAGAGTGCACTGCATGAAACCAATGCCAAGGTACTGCGCACCGTGCAGTCTAAGATAGAACTTTACAGACAGTATCTGAAAAAAGCGGCTGAGAAGCCGGTGCTTACCAGCCCACTCAGGTATTTTCAGGATAAGCGCATGCTTCTTGATTTTACATCAAATAAGCTTGAAACCTTAATGGGGCAGAGTATTGCAAAAAGGAAAGAAAAGTTTGCGCGCCTTGCAGCCGGGCTTGATGCGATGAGTCCGCTTAAGGTGCTCGGGCGCGGATACTCTATCACGACAAAGGAAGATGGAAGCGTTATAAAATACTGTGACGATGCGGATATAGGTGAGCGTGTCAGGATAAAGCTTATGCAGGGCGAGCTCGACTGCGTAGTAGAGAAGAAAGGTTGATTAATATGTCCGATAAAATGACGTTTGAAAAAGCTATAGGACGCTTGGATGAGGTTGTTAAGCTTCTTGAAGCCGGTGATGCGCCGCTTGATAAGTCACTTGCTCTTTTTGAAGAGGGTACCGGTCTTATCAAGGAATGCTCAAAGCTCTTGGATGAAGCGGAGCAAAAGGTTGTAATGCTTACTAAAGGCAAAAACGGCGAGCCAGTGGAAATTGAATTTCAGGAGGGCGAGGAATAATGAGTGCCGTAGCTTATGCAGATATCCTCAAAGATTATCAAAGTAGAATAAATGATGCTCTTAAAGGATATGTAAAAGAGGAAGAGATTCTGCAGAAAAAACTCTTCGAAGCGATGGGCTATAGCCTTCATGCGGGAGGCAAACGCTTGCGCCCGCTGCTGGTTTTAGAATTTGCGCGCATATGCGGAAATAAAAACGATGCAATGCCGTTTGCTTGCGCTATTGAAATGATACACACCTACTCACTCATTCACGACGACTTACCGTGTATGGATGACGATGAACTGCGCCGGGGAAAACCAACCAATCATATGGTCTACGGTGAAGCACTTGCGTTGCTTGCAGGTGATGCGCTTTTAAATAAAGCGTTTGAGATTTCCTCAAAAGCCGCACTGGAGCTTGGCAATATGGCGGGCATTAATGCGGTAAGTTTGCTCGCTTCCGCATCCGGAGATCATGGCATGATAGGCGGACAGGTAATTGATATGGAAGGCGAGGAGCGCAGCTTAAGCCTTGAGGAAATTACAAAGCTGCAGGAGCTCAAAACCGGTGCTCTTATACGCGCTGCTGCGTGCATGGGTTGCGTTCTCGGCGGAGCGGATGCTGATAAAATTGAGGCGGCAGGCAAATATGCAGATGCATTAGGCCTTGCATTTCAAATTCAGGATGATATTCTAAACGTCGAAGGTGACCCAGATATAATTGGAAAAGATGTCGGAAACGATGAGAGAAGCGGAAAGTCCACGTTTGTCAGACTCCTTGGGATAGAAAAATGCAAGGAGAATGTGCGCAAGCTTACGGACGAGGCGATTGCACATCTCAATGAATTTGAAAATAATGAGTTTTTACTCTGGCTTACAAATGAGCTTGCAAGCCGTGATTTTTAGATTGGAGCAAAAGTAGATGCTGGATTATACGCTTAATACAGTGCGTTTTTTGACGGGAAACCGTATTTTAAACTTAGCTTTGATTGCTTGCTTTATCGCTCAGGCTCTCAAGGTTGTGATTGCACTGATAACCGAGCATAAGCTAAGGTGGGACAGGCTCTTTGAAACCGGTGGTATGCCAAGTTCCCACTCTGCATTAGTTGTTGCGCTTGCCACGGGTGTTGCAAAGCTTCAGGGCACAAATTCACCTGAGTTTGCAATCGCAGCGTGTTTTGCAGCTATCGTAATGTATGATGCTTCCGGTGTCAGGCGGGCTGCGGGAAAGCAAGCTAAGATATTAAACTATATGATGGAAAACTGGAAAGAAACAACTCCTGAGATTTTTGAGGAAAAGCTGCGTGAATTACTTGGGCATACACCATTTCAAGTTATTGTCGGAGCAATACTCGGTTTTTGTATAGGTTTCTTTTGGTTTTAGACTGTGAAATTATAATTTGCGTTAGGAAGTGTTTGGGCTATGGGGAATTCGGCAGAACTTAAAAATGTTGCCTCTCCCGAAGATGTTAAAAAACTAAATATATCTCAGCTCAACGACCTGGCGGGGGAAATACGCAGGTTTCTTATTGAGCATATATCAAAAACCGGCGGTCATCTTGCATCGAATTTAGGTGTTGTAGAGCTTACGCTGGCTATACACAAAGTGTTTGATACGTCAAAGGACCGTCTTGTACTTGATGTCGGTCATCAATGCTATGTGCATAAACTGCTTACAGGTCGCCGTGAGGGATTTGATAACTTAAGAAAATTCGGCGGCATGGCGGGTTTTTTAAGACCGGATGAAAGCGTGCACGATGCTTGTACAAGCGGCCACGCGTCAAATTCTGTATCAGTCGGTTTGGGTATGGCGCGTGCAAGAACTCTTAAAGGTGAGGATTATTCGGTAGTTTCCGTTATAGGCGACGGTGCGCTGACCGGTGGATTGGCTTATGAGGCATTGTGTGATGCAGGGCAGAGCAAGGAACCGTTTATAGTTGTTTTAAATGATAATGAGATGTCTATTACAAAAAATGTGGGTGGTCTGGCAAACCATCTGGCGCGTTTGCGCCTGAAGCCAAGATATTTACATTTCAGGGATAAATATAGAAAATTAATTAAAAAAATCCCCGGCGGTCAAGCGTTTGACACGGTAGTTCATGCGATAAAAAACAGTATTAAGCATGCGTTTTTACCGTCAAGCCTGTTTGAAGATTTAGGTTTTACCTACTTAGGGCCGGCAGATGGGCATGATATAAAATATATGCTGTATCTGCTTGAGCTTGCGCGTGATTTGAAGAGACCTGTTCTAATTCATTTGATGACGCAAAAAGGGCGTGGGTACCGTTTTTCCGAGGAATCGCCGCAGAATTACCATGGCGTTTCTATATTTGATATAGACTCAGGAAAACCCATTAAAAAGAGCGGAGAGTCTTTTTCTAAAGTGTTCGGAGATACGGTCTTAAACATGGCAAACCGAGATACACGTATATGCGCGATTACGGCGGCAATGGAATCGGGGGTCGGACTTTGCGGATTTGCAAAGGAATATCCCGAACGGTTTTTTGATGTCGGAATAGCTGAGGGGCACGCGGTTTCAATGTCTGCAGGTCTTGCAAGGCAAGGGATGGTTCCTATCTGTGCCATTTATTCTACATTCCTGCAGAGGGCGTATGATATGATTATCCATGATGTGGCAATATCAAAAGAACATGTAGTTTTTGCAGTTGACCGTGCAGGTCTGGTCGGCGAGGACGGTGAAACGCATCACGGCGTTTTCGATGTTGCATACCTGTCATCAATACCCGGAATGAAAATACTGTGCCCGTCAAACTATGCGGAGCTTGCGGACATGCTTGAATATTCTGTAAATGAACAGTCAGGACCTGTAGCAATCAGATATTGCAGAGGTGGCGAAGGCGAATATACTGATAACTCGTTTGCCAATAGAGAAAAGTATGTGCGTTTAAACGAAGGGGATGACATCACTGTAGTAAGCTATGGAATGCTTATTAACAATGCGATGGATGCGGTGAAGTTGGCTCGGGAGCAGGGAATATCGTGTGAGCTTTATAAGATAAATGATATTTCTGATTTGTCCGGTGCTGAGCTCCTGTCTTCTGCGCGAAAGAGCGGAAAGGTACTCGTTGTCGAAGATTGCGTTGAAAACGGAAGTGTAGGTCAGCGTTTGGCTGCACTGCTTAATAAACATAAGATAGATTGTGAAGTGAAATTACTTAACAGCGGAAACGCGTTTGTCAAAAATGGGCAAACTCAAATGCTTGAGGAAATGCTTGGAATAGACAGTCAGGGAATTTATCGCAACATTCTGGAGGCGTGTAAATAGTGAAGGAAAAGAAGATGAGGTTGGATGCCGCATTGGTTGAACGCGGACTCATCCAAAGCCGCGAGAGGGCAAAAACCACTATAATGAGCGGCTTGGTTTTCGTAAATAACCAAAAAGCAGATAAAGCGGGCGACCAGGTAACCGATGAGGATATAATTGAGGTGCGCGGCGGTCAACCGGATTTTGTCAGCCGTGGCGGTAAAAAGCTTGAAAAAGCGCTGGATTTTTTTGGTATAGATGTAGCAGAAAAAAAAGCGATTGATGCCGGTGCATCAACCGGCGGATTTTCTGATTGCATGTTAAAGCGCGATGTCGCCAAAATTTATGCAGTGGATGTCGGATATGGTCAGCTTGCATGGTCAGTAAGAAATGATCCGCGCGTGGTTTGCATGGAGCGCACTAACATAAGATACGTAACGCGAGAGCAAATCCCGGAAGAGCTTGACATCGCGGTTATAGACGTATCATTTATCTCGCTTGCGCTGGTGCTCGGTCCGATTGGTGCTTTGCTCAAGGAAGACGGTGAGTGTGTTTGCCTTATTAAACCTCAGTTTGAAGCGGGTAAAGAACGTGTAGGGAAAAAAGGTGTGGTACGTGATCCGCAAGTCCACTGCGATGTTTTGAGCGAATTTATTCAAAATGCAGAGCAAGCCGGATTCTTTGTAAAGGGACTTACCTTTTCACCTATAACCGGTCCTGAAGGGAATATAGAGTTTTTGGGTTACCTCTGCCGTGATGCCAATCAACGCGGAGAGTTTAACTTGGAAGAATTGGTCGATGAGGCGCATAAAGCGTTGAAAGGATAAACGTACTATGAAAAAAGTTATGCTATATCCTAATCCGACGAGGGATATTGACCTTGTGTGGTCTGCTCGGGTTGCGGAAATATTGAAAAAATTTAATATTCACGTGGCGATGCCGGATTCGATATTGCATGAGTATGATATATCCGATGCCACACTGCGCGATATTGCGCTTATGCCGCTTGAAGAGGCAGTTGAGGGTGCAGATATGATAATCTCCATTGGCGGCGACGGTTCGATTTTGCACACTGCAAAGCAAGCTGCGGTACATAATATCCCGGTCTTAGGCATCAATGTCGGGCGAATAGGATATATGGCAGAGCTTGAAACCGATGAATTGATGCAGCTTGAGGAGATTGTTTCCGGTAAATATACTACTGAAGCTCGCATGATGCTGGATGTGAAAGTGCACAGAGAAAACGACGTGATATATCATGATATAGGGTTAAACGACGCGGTTATAACTAAGATAAGATATTTCAATACTGCTGACCTTGATATATACACTGACGGATTTTTTATTTCACGTTATCAGGGTGACGGTGTAATAGTCGCAACGCCTACGGGTTCTACGGCTTATTCAATGTCTGCCGGAGGACCTATTGTTGACCCGCTCTCGGAAAATATAATAATAACGCCTGTGTGCACGCACTCCCTCAGTGCAAAACCAATCGTCCTCTCACCTGAGAGAGAAATTACTATTCAGGCGCTCAGCGAGCCGGAGAATATTATGGGCGTAACGGTTGACGGTGCGACGGTACAGCCAATAAAAAAGGGCGACCGCGTTGTTATAAAAAAATCAGAGATGGTTACGCGGCTTATTCGCGTTAAAGATAAGAACTTTTATGATATTTTATGCAGCAAGCTCTCTGACAGGAGGTTTGGTGACAAGTGAAATTACAAAGACAGTCAAAGATTCTGCAGCTTATAGAGCAGCATGATATAGAAACCCAATTTGAGCTTACCGAGTATTTAAACCGATGCGGATTTTCAGCCACGCAGGCTACGGTTTCACGCGATATTAAGGAGCTCAGGTTGGTAAAGACGCTTGCAAAAAATGGTAAAAGCAAGTACGCTGTGTCAAAAGGTCAGGCAGACTCTGGGTTTTCAGGAAAGCTCCTGACGATTTTCCGAGAGGGAGTTATATCCTATGACAGAGCGCAGAATATAGTTGTAATAAAAACCATGCCGGGACTTGCCTCGGCAGCGTGTTCGGCACTTGACGGTATGCATATTTCTGATGTAGTTGGAACAATAGCCGGTGACGATACGGGATTTTTGGTAATGCGTGACAATCGCTCGGCGGAAAATTTCTGCTACGAGCTTGAACGTATGCTTGGATAAAAAGGAGGTGTCGGCAACTTGTTAAAGACATTGCATATTGAAAATATTGCGGTTATAGAGCGTGGAGATATAGAATTTGGCAACGGCTTTCACGTGTTAACGGGTGAGACCGGCGCCGGTAAATCAATAATAATCGATGCACTCGGTGCGGTTTTGGGTGAACGTACACCTCGCGACCTGGTAAGAAGCGGGGCAGATAAGGCGCGCGCGGGAGCAGTATTTGAAAATATTAATGCAGAAGTTATTAATTGGCTATGTGATAACGGTTACTGGGATGAGGATGAATCTGAGCTTATTATAACGCGTGAAATATCGGCAGACGGTAAGAACAACTGCCGAATAAACGGTAGACCGGCAAACGTTTCACTTCTTAAGGAGCTTGGACCGCAGCTTATTAATATCCACGGTCAGCATGACAGTCAGCAACTTCTTGACAGCGGTATGCATATGACATTTATAGACAGATTTGCAACCACAAAGGCGTATACCGGAGTTATGGGACGATATTGCACATGCTTTCAGGAACTCAAAAGATTGCGCGAAGAAGCCGAGCGGCTTAATATGGATGAAGCTGAAAAAGAGCGTAAAGGCGACATGCTGCGTTATCAGATACAGGAGCTTGAGCAGGCTAATCTGCAACCGGGTGAGGATGAAGAAATCGCCCACAGACGTGTCCTTCTTCACAACTCGATGAAGCTTGCAGATGCACTCGAGCGTGCATACATGCTTTTTGAGGGAGACGATAACTTTCCCGGAATATGCAGTGCGCTCGGCGATGCGGACAATACTTTGGGTGCAACGAAGAGTGATATACCTGAGATGGAGGAGCTTCAAAACCGTGCATCCGAGCTTAAATATTCGGCTATGGATGTTTCAGAAAGCTTGCGTGAGCTAAAGGAGAAAATGGATTTTTCTCCGGAGGAGATAGAGGAAATTGAAACGCGCTTTGACCTTATATCAAAGCTTAAACGCAAATACGGCAGCGATATTACAGAGATGCTCGAATTTCTTGATAACGCAAGAAACGAGTTGGAGAGCATTGAGTTTTCTGAGCAGACGGTTATTAAGCTTAATGCTCAGATTGAGGAGACTTTGCATGAGGCACAAGAGCTTGCTTATGAACTCTTGGAGCTTCGCAAGAGTGCGGCGTATGAGTTTGAAAAAAGAGTTTCTGCAGAGCTTGAGTCTTTGGATATGGGCAAGGTCACCTTTTCTGTATCGGTAAAAGAGCGTGAAAGCTTAGATGAGCGCGGGTGCGATGATATTGAGTTTTTTGTCGCTACCAATTTGGGTGAGCCGCTTAAACCACTCGGGAAGATTGCGTCCGGTGGCGAGCTTGCCAGAATTATGCTTGCAATAAAAAACGTGCTTGCCGAGCACGACCATGTCCAAACCTTAATTTTTGACGAAGTTGACGCGGGTGTAAGCGGTCGCGCGGCACAGCGCGTAGCAGAAAAACTTGCCCAGCTCTCAAAAAATAAGCAGGTATTGTGCGTAACTCATCTTGCGCAAATATCTGCTATGGCGGATGAGCATTACCGCATAGAGAAGCAGGAACGGGATGGGCGTACTTATACAAGTGTAACACCTTTGGATGATGATGGGCGTGTAGAAGAGCTCGCGCGCATAACCGGAGGTACGCATATAACCGAAACAACAAGAGAAAATGCACGTGAGCTTTTAAAAAGTGCACGTGAAATAAAAAAGGAGTTTTAGAGAAACGATGAAAATCTATGAAGAATTGAAGGCGCGTGGACTTATAGCGCAGGTTACAAATGAAGACGAAATCAGAGACCTTATCAATAACGGCGGAGCAAAATTCTATATCGGATTTGACCCGACTGCGGATTCGCTGCACGTAGGTCATTTTATGGCGCTTTGCCTTATGAAGCGTTTGCAGATGGCGGGCAATAAGCCGGTTGTTTTGATCGGCGGCGGTACCGGACTCGTTGGTGATCCGTCGGGAAGAACCGATATGCGTTCGATGTTAACAACTGAGACCATCCGGCACAACTGTGAATGCTTTAAAAAGCAGATGGAAAGATTTATTGAGTTCGGTGAAGATAAGGCTATTATGGTTAACAACGCGGATTGGTTACTTGACCTTAAATATGTTGAGTTGTTGCGCGATGTTGGCGCTTGTTTCTCAGTTAACAATATGCTTCGAGCTGAGTGCTATAAGCAACGCATGGAGCGTGGTTTGAGTTTCCTCGAATTTAACTATATGATAATGCAGGCATATGATTTCTATTACCTTAATGAGAATTACGGCTGCAATATGCAGTTTGGTGGAAATGATCAGTGGAGTAACATGCTTGCAGGTACTGATTTGATCCGCAGAAAGACGGGTAAGGATGCTTACGCTATGACGATTACCTTGCTCATGAACAGCGAGGGAAATAAAATGGGTAAAACCGCAAACGGTGCGGTTTGGCTTGACGCTGAAAAAACCTCTCCGTACGATTTCTATCAGTATTGGAGAAATGTTCAGGATGCGGATGTTATTAATTGCCTTAAGATGCTCACATTTGTTCCGCTTGAAGAAATTGCAAAGTACGAGACATACGAGGGAAGTCAGCTTAACCCGGTAAAAGAACTTTTGGCTTATGAGCTTACTGCGCTTGTACATGGTGAAGAAGAGGCTAAGAAGGCTCAGGATGCAGCACGCTCACTTTTCTCATCTCAAAAGGATACCGAGAATATGCCGGCTACGGATTTGTCCGCAGCGGACTTTACCGATGGTGCAATTGCGGTTATAGATTTGATGCTCAAGTGCGGCCTTGTTCCGTCCAAGGGCGAAGCACGCCGTTTGATTCAGCAGGGCGGTGTAGAGGTAAACGACGCTAAAGTTACCGATACAGCGGCCAAGCTTACCGTGGATGACTTTGCAGAAGGACGCGCAATTATTAAAAAGGGAAAGAAAACTTATCACAGAGCAAATTTTGCGGGATAGTTATCTGAAAATATTGGGGCGGGACATATCGTTCCGCCCTATAGTTTATATCGGAGATTGGGGTTTGGAAAGGGGTGAATCCGCTCATGAAAAGAAATTTTGCATTTTTCTCCTGCGGATTTGCCACCGCTATATTTGGAATTCATTACGGAGCCCAAAATGCGATTGTTCTCTATTTTCTATATGCTGTTACCGTAGTTTTAAGCGTGTTTTTATTTTTGCGCAAAAATTGGGTTGCGGTAGTGTGTATCGCGTTGGGTGTAGTGCTCGGCATTGTTTTTAATTTGCTGTATTTAAAATATGACGACCGTATACCGGAGGATATAGGCGAAAAGTCGTGTTTTATTGGTGCGTATGTGACGGATTATTCCAGGGAGAATAAATCAGGCAATCGTATTTATTTCACCGCAGAGGTTTATAGCGTAGACGCAAAAAGACTGGATAGAACGATAAGGGTCAATATATATTATCCGGATATGTACGCGCGCCTTAAACCGGGTGACACTTTTTCAGCAAAGGCAAAATTCAGCTTCCCAGAAAACACTGAGGAGTTTGATGCTTACTCCTATTACAAGACCAGAGGTATAGATGCGTTTCTTTATGCGGAAAAAGACGGTATGATTTTCCGCGCGGATAAAGTGCCGGTTAAGTACATGTATAAAACCCTGAGATTTAAGATACAGGAAGAAATCAGTCGCCTGCTTCCGGAAAAAGAGGGCGGTTTTTTAAACGCACTCATTGTTGGTGATAAGACTGATCTTTCTGAAACAATAAAGGAAGATATGCGGATTACCGGACTTTCGCATACCATTGCAATTTCCGGTATGCATGTGTCATTTCTTGTAGGCCTTTTGGTTTTATTGTTCGGCAGAAAATACGGCTCAATAATTTCAGTACCGGTCATGCTCATTTTTGTTCTGATAGCCGGTAGCACACCATCGGTAATGAGAGCTTTTATAATGCAGTGCTTTATTATTTTTGCACCACTTTTAATGCGTGAGGCAGACCAGATAACATCTCTTTTTGCTGCGCTGTTTGTAATTTTAATTATAAACCCATACGCAATCGGTGACGTTGGAATGCAACTGTCGTTTCTCTCCACCTTGGGATTGATACTGCTCTCAGGGAAAATTAACAATAAGATAATTGAGAAATTACCCGCGAGAAAATGGAAGTGGTACAGAAGATTTATAAATTCTATTTCGGGTACGATTTCCGCAACGGTAAGTGCTACGCTTTTTACTGTGCCTTTGATTATATATTATTACGGTACCGTGTCGCTTATTTCACTGATTGCAAACCTGGTTGTTCTCTGGGCGGTCAGTTTTATGTTCTCGCTCGGTGTAATCTGTGTTCTTACGGCATTTTTATGGATGGGTGCAGCAAAGGTGGCAGCTTTAGTTTTAACGTGGTTAATTAATGCTGTTTGTGCGGTGGTTCACACGCTTTCCAATATTCCTTTAGCTTCGGTATATGCCAAAAATAGTATGGCTATTATTGGACTTGGTGTTTTATATTCAGGATTGGTATTCGGATATATAGGCTACAGAAAGAAAAATAAGTTTAAATACCTTGCTCCTGCAAGTGTCTTGGTTTGTGCAGTGCTCATTTTTGTAAGCACGTATACCCGCGTTGGTAAAGAAGTTGAGTTTACGGCGTTTGATGTCGGTCAAGGGCTTAGTGTAATGGCGGAATTGCAAGGTAAACGTGTTGTAATAGACTGCGGCGGAGACAGTGCACAAAACGCGGGAAATACAGTGTATGAAGAAATAATTAAAAAGAATACGCGTAAGATAGATGCAATCGTTCTAACTCACGCACACTTTGACCATACAAACGGTGTGGAAAGGCTTTTGTCAAAAGCAAATGTTGGTGAGTTGTATATCCCTGCGAGAATAGGTGGAGAGTCGGAAATTAAGAAAATTATAAAAACTGCGCACGATAGAGGAACTAAGGTTTATGCGGTGGAAAAGGATAAAACACTGACTTTTGGTGATATGAAATTAAAATTGCTGTGTAGTTATAAGCAGGATAAAGAAAATAACACGGGAATTGCTACTGTAATCACTAAGGGGAATTTTGACGTAATTATAACCGGTGACTTAGAGATGCAGGCAGAAGAATATTTGGTAAACGAAAAATACCTTCCAAATACGGAAGTATACATAGTCGGACATCACGGTTCGAACTCATCCTCAAGTGACTATTTTTTAAACAAAATAAACCCTGAATATGCGGTGATTTCGGTAGGTGAAAATAATTCGTACGGACATCCAAGTAAGAAAACACTGTCGAGACTTAAAAATCATGGCATAGAGTACATGAGAACCGACGAGTCGGGAACCGTGCGCTTTACTTCGGGGGAATTATTAAAAAAGGAGGGATAAGCGTGGCAGAAGATAAGAATGGGCTTAACAAGCTTAAAACGGATATAAAAGGAAATAATCCGGGCAGATTGTATTTGTTCTACGGTGAGGAGGCATATTTGCGTGAGCATTATCTGGACGTAATGCGAAAGCAGGTAGTCGGAGACCAAATGCCGGAATTTAACCTGATAGAATTTGAAGGGGAAATAGGCGTTGATGTACTGACTGAGGCGATTGACAGTTATCCGGCAATGAGCGAGAAAAAACTGGTTATTGTCCGCGATTTTGATATTTTTAAAGCTAATGAGCAATATCGCACACAACTGGAAGAAATATTTTCGGATATGCCTGACTATTGCTGCCTGATATTTGTTTATGCAAATCTGACGTGTAAGCCGGATAAACGTATGAAGCTTTATCAGACACTAGTTAAAAACGGCGATGTAGTAAACTTCCAACGTGCAGGACGCAGCGACCTTATATCGTGGGTAAAACGCAGATTCCGCGCTTTAAACCGCGAAATATCAAACGAGCTTGCCGATTATATGATATTTTACTGCGGCGGATTGATGCAGGGGCTTATACCTGAGATTGAAAAGGTAGGAGCATATTCAAAGAAAAGCGAAATAACCCGCAGTGATATTGATGCGGTTGCATCGCCAAATCCTGAAGCGGTTGTATTTGATTTGACTGATGCGGTTGCTGCAAAAAAATATCAGCAGGCGATGGAGATAGCGCAAAAGCTTGAAACGCTCAATCAGGAGCCTATACAAATTGCTGCGCTTATAGGGCGCCAGTTCAGACAATTGCATACAGCGTGTCTTGTCTTGCGTAAAGGTCAGGGCGCGGGTGAAATTATGCGCATTTGGGGCATGAAGTCAGACTATCCGGCAAAGCTTTTACTCAGAACCGCTTCACGTATAAGCCTTGATTGGGTAGAGATGGGCATTCGCTTATGCCTTGAGGCTGATGCAGAGTTAAAGCTCGGCGGAAAGAGTGAGGTTATAGAGTTTCTCATAGCGCGCTTGGCTCATGATACCGGGGAGGGTCTGTAATGCTCTCGATTAAAGAAACGATAATTGTCGAAGGTCGGTATGACAAGAATAAGCTAAAGCAGATAATAGATGCGCAAGTCGTTGAAACCTCGGGGTTTGGAATATTTAAAGATGCGGAGAAGAGACAACTACTCAGAAAACTCGGTGAAAAAAACGGGCTTATAGTGCTTACCGACAGCGACAGTGCGGGTTTTTTAATACGCAACCATCTGCGTGGAATATTGCCCGGGAAATACTTAAAGCACGCATATATCCCATGTATAGAGGGTAAAGAAAAACGCAAAACACAGAAATCAAAAGAGGGTATACTCGGCGTTGAGGGTGTTTGCGACGAGATAATAATTGATGCGCTCCGAAAATGCGGAGCAACGTTTGTCGGCGAAGATGAGAAAAATGAGAGTAACTGTCAAATTACAAAGCTTGATATGTATGAGGATGGATTATCAGGCGGTGCGGAGAGCAGCAAGCTTCGCGAAAAGTTGACGCTTGAGCTCGGATTTCCGAGCGGAATGAGTGCAAATGCATTGCTTGAAGCGATGAATCTTCTGATAACGAAGGATGAATACCGCGCTATCGTCAAAAAAATAACCGAAATGAAGTGATTTTGTTTTGGCAAAACATGCTTGCCTTTTTTGGAAAAAATGAATAAAATATATAAGTACCCTGTTTTAGAATAAGAGGAGGGGTAAAAACATATGGAAAACAATATCCTGAAAAAATTGGAAAACGGACTGGACGGATATTCGAAAAGCCAAAAATTGATTGCAAAGTATATTATTGAAAATTATGATAAAGCTGCGTTTATGACCGCGGCACGTCTTGGTGCAACTATAAACGTAAGTGAATCCACGGTTGTGCGCTTTGCGGCAGAGCTCGGATTTGACGGTTATCCCGCCATGCAAAAGGCGATACAGGGAATAATCCGCAATAAGCTTACGTCTGTCCAGCGAATTGAGGTTGCAAACACGCGCCTGCGCGATAATAACTTGCTTGATATGGTTTTACAGGCGGATGTTGACAATATAACAAAAACCCTTGCGGAAATAGACCGTGAAGAGTTTAATCAGGTAGTAGATGCCATACTCAAAGCGCGCAGAATATATATAATCGGTGTACGCTCGGCGGCGACGCTTACAAATTTTATAGGTTTTTATTTTAATCTTATTTTCCCGGATGTACGCGTAGTCGGGACTATAAGCATAAGCGAAATATTTGAGCAGATTATTGATATATCTGAAGATGACGTGCTTATAGCCGCGTCGTTTCCCAGATATTCCACACGCACGTTAAAGGCGATGCACTATGCGGTTGACCGTTCAGCTCAGGTTATTGGAATAACCGACAGCCACTATTCGCCGCTAAAGCAGTATGCAAGCCACATGCTCTATGCGAAAAGTGACATGGTTTCTTTTGCCGATTCGCTCGTAGCGCCCTTTAGCCTTGTAAATGCGCTGATAGTTGCAATAAGTATGCGAAAGAATGAAGAGATTTCAAAAACACTCGACCGATTGGAGAAAATCTGGGATGAGTACGAGGTGTATGAGAAGCTTGACAATGAATAAAAAAGTAATTGTAATAGGTGCAGGTCCTGCGGGAATGATTGCAGCGGGATTTGCAGCGGCATACGGCGCGGAAGTTTTGCTGCTTGAGAGAAATCCCATGCCGGGCAAAAAACTAAATATAACCGGTAAAGGTCGTTGTAATGTGACCAATGCCTGCGATATGGATACATTGATGCAAAATATTCCGGGCGACGGAAGATTTCTCTACAGTGCGTTCTCAGGGTTTTCACCTGAAGACGTAGTAGATTTTTTTGAGAGGCTCGGAGTGGAACTTAAGGTAGAACGCGGTGGGCGAGTGTTTCCGGTGTCGGACAGAGCACGCGATATAACCGAGGCTCTGCAGCGATTTATGAAAGAGCAAGGAGTAAACGTTATATACAATGCGCGGGTTGATGAAATAATCGTTGATGATGGCGCAGTGTGCGGTGTGCGTGCCTCCGGCAAGGTATATGACTGCGATGCGGCGATTTTGGCTACCGGTGGCATGAGCTATCCTTTAACCGGCTCAACCGGAGACGGTTACCGCATGGCGCAAAAGCTCGGGCATGAAATTATACCGCCTGCGGCATCGCTGGTTCCGCTTGTGGCAGAACCCGGACTCTGCAAACGTATGCAAGGTCTTACTTTGAAAAATGTAGTTTTGAAGTTGTATAACTCAAAAAATAAGCTCTTATTTTCAGAGCTTGGAGAGATGTTGTTTACCCATTTCGGGGTATCAGGTCCATTGGTGCTCTCTGCGAGTGCACATATGCGTACTTCAGAAAAATACAGGATAGAGCTGGATTTAAAGCCGGCACTTGACGAAAAGAAGCTTGATGCACGTATTTTAAGGGATTTTGAAGAACGTAAAAACAAAGATTTAGGCAATGCCTTGGGTGCGCTTCTGCCTGGCAAGATGATTGCTCCGGTTGTTGAAAAATCAGGGCTTTACATGGATGATAAGGTTCATTCGGTAAGCCGCGAGCAGAGAAAGAAGCTTATTGAAACGCTCAAAGGCTTTTCGATTGAAGTTTCAGGGAAACGGCCGATTGAAGAAGCGGTAATTACTTCAGGAGGAGTTTCACTAAAGCAGATTAAACCAAAAACCATGGAATCAAAACTTGTAAAGGGATTGTACTTTGCAGGTGAAATATTGGATGCAGACGGATATACAGGCGGTTTCAATCTTCAAATTGCGTGGTCTACCGGTTATGCCGCCGCTATTGCATCTACCCAAATTTGAAGCACGGAGGTACGGTTAAAATGATTAGCAGTAAGGAAATAATGGCATCCTCAATCCGCCTTGCGGTTACGTCGAGTATTGAGGAAGAAAAGGCGATGATAGCTGAGCTTCGCAAGTCAGGTGCGCAAGCTGCTGCTGCCAATTTCGGCGGGGACTATATTAGCTCGGTTGGAAAGATAATTGAACGCGCGATTGTCGCGGCTAAGCGAGAGGGTGTAATAAGTGAGTCGCATCACGAGGAAGGCGCTGTCGCAGGTGCGGCGCACGAGGCTATAACTCAGGTTAATTCCAAGGCTATGGGACTCAATATCGGCGGCAAAATTGCCATCGTCCGCCAGGACGGTCATGTGGGGGTTGCCATGTATTTCGGTGTGGGTTTGGTGCACTTAAATGAGATTGCAATAGGTATAGGACATCGCGTTATATAAAATCTTTTTATAAGGATTGGTGGAAGAGTATGAAAAAAATAGCTGTTGCCATAGACGGGCCGTCAGGCGCGGGGAAAAGTACCATTTCTAAAATAATAGCGCAGAAGCTCGGATTTATTTATGTGGATACCGGCGCTATATACCGTACAGTGGGTTTGTACATGAAGCGTATAGGCGCGGACTTGACTGATGAGGCTAAAGTTGAGGTTTGCCTTAAGGATATTGGTATTGAGATAAATCATACCTCGCAGAGTCAGCAAATGCTTTTAAACGGCGAGGATGTTACAGCGGAGATAAGAATGCATGATATTTCTCAGTGGGCATCGGCTGTGTCTGCAATACCCGCAGTGCGTGCATTTCTTTTGGAGATGCAGCGTGCATTTGCAAAAAAACACAGCGTTATAATGGACGGTAGAGACATAGGAACGGTTGTGCTTCCGGATGCAGAGATTAAAATTTTCCTCACAGCATCTTCAGAGGACAGAGCAAAAAGACGTCATTTGGAGCTTGATGAAAAAGGGCAGAAGGTGGAGTTTGAGACTGTATTGCGTGATATTATAAGCCGTGACGATAGGGACTCAAGCCGAGCGGTAGCCCCTCTTAAACCTGCAGATGACGCGATAGTTATTGATACAACCGGCAATACTCTCGAAGAAAGCGTTGCCGTAATAACTGCCGTTGTAAAGGAGAGAATGGGAAATGCTGCTTTATAAAATTGCAGTAGCTATACTAAAACCGATTTTTTGCTTCCTTTTCCGTATAAAAGTTAGCGGAAAAGAAAACCTTCCCGACGGTGCAGTGGTAGTATGTGCAAATCATACGTCGTGGCTTGATCCGGTTGTTCTTGCCGTGGGGGTAGGTCCACGAAAGCAATTTCGCTTCATGGCAAAGCAGGAGATATTTAAAAATAAAATGCTTGCATGGCTTTTACATAAAATCGGTGTAATACCGGTAAACCGCGAGAGTACGGATTTATCTACGATACGCACTTGCCTTAAGGTTCTTAAAAACGGTGAAAGACTGATGATGTTCCCAGAAGGCACGAGAATTTCAGAGGAAAAGGCACACCGCGAAAATGTAAAGATGGGTGTCGGAATGATTGCGGCACGTGCTAATGCTCCGATTCTTCCGGTATATATATCGGGTAATAAAGGCATATTGAGGAAAACACGTATAGTCATCGGAAAGCCTATGATGCCTATAACATCCAAAGGCTCTAATAATGAGAATTATATAAGTACTGCATTGGCGGTCTTTGATGAAATAATGCGATTGAAGCAGGAGAAATAAAAATGCAGGATAGGGAAATAACATTAGCAAAAAGCGCAGGTTTTTGCTTCGGAGTCCGACGTGCGGTTCAAATTGCCGAAGATTTGGGAAAAAACGGCGAGCGTGCGTGTACACTTGGACCTGTAATACATAATACGCATGTTGTTGAGCATCTTAAGGGACTGGGTGTTCCGAGTGTTGACAATGTTTCGGATATACCCGAGGGAACCCTTGCCGTAATACGCTCTCACGGTGTTCCGGCATCCATCTGCGAGGAACTTGACAGGCGCGGAATAAAATATGTTGATGCTACATGCCCGTATGTCGAGAAAATACACAAGATAGTGCGTGAGCATGCCGCGGCAGGTGAGAAAATAATTATTATCGGCGCACGCTCTCATCCTGAGGTTTTAGGTATTTCCGGGCAGTGCGAAGGGGCTCTCGTCTTTGAAAATGAAGAACAGTTAAAAGAAGGATTGAAAGAGGTTCAAGACCTTGCAACTCAAAGGGTTTGCGTTGTTGCGCAGACTACTATCGGGCGAAAGTTTTGGGAAAATTGCTTGGAAATTATAAAAAAAGAGTGTACAAATCATCAAATATTTGATACAATATGTTTTGCTACGAGTAAACGGCAGATGGAAGCTGAAGCACTTGCATCTTGTTCGGATATGATGGTAGTAATCGGGGATAGGACAAGCTCTAATACCCGCGGACTAATAAAAATATGCAGTACAGTCTGCGATAATGTGATTCACATTGAAAACGCTCAGGAGCTTGA
>JAZTXE010000018.1:0-7244 GCA_045636205.1 Eubacteriales bacterium | reverse complement strand
AAGCAATGACACGCATCCGTATGTTCTTTTAAACTATCAGAATACGATAAATGATGTATTTACGCTGGCTCATGAATTGGGGCATGCAATGCATTCGTTTTATACAAACAATACGCAACCGGAGATTTATAAAAACTATCGCATATTCGTAGCGGAAGTAGCGAGTACTGTAAATGAAAATTTACTTATGGAGTATCTTCTTAACAATACGGATGACGATAAAATGCGAGCATATCTTTTAAACCATAAGCTTGAGGAAATGCGCACTACTGTATACCGCCAGACCATGTTTGCGGAATTTGAAAAGGAGGCTCATCGCCGTTATGAAAACGGTGAGCCGCTTACTGCGTCCATGCTGTGTGATATTTACGTTAAGCTCAATGAAAAATACTTTGCGCCTGAGTGCGAAGTAGACGGCGAGATTTCATATGAGTGGGCGCGCATCCCGCATTTTTATTCGAGCTTCTATGTTTATCAGTATGCGACCGGATATTCGGCTGCGGTAACGCTTGCGGATAAGATTATCAAAAAAGAAGCGGGTGCCGTAGAAATGTATATTGAGTTTTTAAAAAGCGGTGCGTGCGATTATCCGATTGAGATTTTGAAAAAGGCAGGGGTAGACCTTGAGACTCCTCAGCCTGTAGCGCGTATGCTCGATACTTTTAATGAGGCACTTGAGGAAATGGAGAAAATATTGCTTTAAAGAAAAGAAGATGAGGTGTTAAACCTCATCTTCTTTTGAGATTTTAAAGATTTTTCTCAAAATACCGTTGAGCAGCTTAGGGGATTTTACTAAAACGACTTTCATAGCTTATGGCCTCCCTAATAAGTAAATAAAAGTATCACACCTATTCCGACAACTGCGATGCCTAAAATAAGCACAAGGAAACCTGTGGGAAAGATGCGACCGAGCAAAATTCCAAGTGCGGCGGCAACTGCTGTACAGATAAATAAATTATTGCTTTTGTGGCACAAATTACACCCCGCCCTTCGAGTTTTTCTACTGCTACATTATACGGATTATTTTAAAAAGTGTGCATGAATTATCATAATATAAACCTCTTGGTCATATGCTTTATTAAAAAGATGCTGAAGGAGAGAAGAAAAATGGATATGGAACTTGAAAGACGCACATTACCCGTATATAAAACGGTGTTGGATACAAGTGTTATACATGATGAAACTACGGAAATAATAGTACCTGACGCAAGCCCGGATATAGCACGGATAATATGCGCTTCAGGCCACGGATATATAAAAGAAAAGAGTGCGCGTGATGGCAAGGTGGATGTAAGCGGCACAATAAAGGGATGCGTACTCTACGTTTCGGAGGGTGACGATGCGATAAGAAAGCTGGATGTGTCAATCCCGTTTAACCACAGCTTTGATGCAGGAGGAGTAACGTCTGATTCATTTGTTACGGTAAACAGCTGGATGCAAAACTTTGAGGCGCGCGAAGTAAACCCGAGAAAAATAGCAGTAAGGGCTAATGTAGGTATCTGGGCAAAGGCATACGAGCAGAGTGAACTGGAAATTTGCAGCGATCTATCGGAAGCCAATGATTATGCTGTCCAAATGAAAAAACACAAGTTTGGCATTTATGCTCCGGTTGCTGTAAAAAATAAAGGTTTTACAATAAGTGATGATGTTGAAGTGCCGGCGAATAAGCCGCAGTTTGAGATGTTGGTTTCGCATAACACCGAGCTTGATATTACGGATACGAAAATAATAGGAAGTAAAGGGATTGTAAAAGGCAATGCATATATATCGTATTTGTATTTGACCAAAGAAGGCGGCATGTCAAGCTGTGAACATGAATTGCCGTTTTCTCAGATAATAGATGTTGACGGTATGGATGAGGATTGCAAGCTGAAGGTAAAACTCAATATCAGGGGTGTTGAGTTGGAACCACAACATGATATAACCGGTGATACAAGATTTATTTCAGTAAGCATTTTGACTGACGCATATGCGTTTGCATACCGTGATGATGAAATTGAAGTTATTGAGGATATTTACAGTACAAAGTATGAACTCAGTTGCGGTTTTGACAGTAAAGCTATACCGGATTTTGCAGAGCATATTTCAAAGCGTGTTGCGGTTAATGAAACAATAGAAACCGCGAGTGCGATAAACTCGGTTGTGGATTTTCAGGTAAGGCTTGAACCTGCTTTCAAACGTAAGGAGGAAGGGGTAGAATCTCTTGTGAGCGAAGCGGTGATAGAGGTTACATATGTAGGTGAAGACGGAGGTGTTTACTCTGCTTTCCGTAGATGCACGACCGTGTGCCAGGTGGGTGAAATGGGCGAAGTCAGTTTTGATACAAGTGTAAAGGTAAGCGGAAAAAGCTATTCTTTGCCCGGGGGTAATGAGATTATAGTAAGATTCCATGCGGATTATGAAACGGATGCTATTGAAACACAGAAGGTCGTATATGTTTCAAAGGCTGAGGTTGATACGGAGAGAAGTAAAACTTGTGAAAACTCACCGTCGGTTATAATTAAGTATATCAATTCGGACCAACCATTGTGGGAAACCGCAAAGAGGCACAATACAACGATGCATGAGATTGCAGCGGCAAATGCACTCGATAACGAAGAGGTAGTGCGTGCGGGAAGTATGCTTCTTATTCCGAAGGCAAGATAGAGTTAAAGAGCGGATATACGCAATAGTGCGTATATCCGCTCTTTAAATGTTTGAAATTTTTTAAAAATATTTGCAAATAAATACTTGTTTGAGAGTGAGGAAAGTGATACAATAATCATTAATATTATCGTCTTTGTTTTACTAAATAAAAATTGGGAGATGACGAAAATGAATGAGTCAAATACAAGGAATTTGACCATGTTGATGGACTTTTATGAGCTTACCATGGCTAAGGGGTATTTCCAGCATGGTATGCAGGATAAAATTTCATACTTCGATATGTTCTTCAGAAAAGTGCCCGACCACGGTGGCTTTGCTATAATGGCGGGTGTAGAACAGTTAATCGAATACCTTAAAAATCTTAAGTTTGATAAAAACGATATAGATTTTTTAAGAAGCAAAAATGTTTTTGATGAGGAATTTCTTAATTATCTTGCGAATTTTAAATTCTCAAGTGATGTATGGGCAATTCCGGAGGGAACACCGATTTTTCCGGGCGAGCCGATTGTTGTAGTACGCGGTCCGGCAATTGAAGCGCAGCTTATTGAGACAATGATTCTCCTTACGATAAATCATCAAAGCCTTATAGCAACTAAAACAAACCGAATTGTACGTGCAGCACAGGGCCGTCCGGTAATGGAGTTTGGCTCTCGCCGCGCTCAGGGGTATGACGGCGCGATTTACGGTTCGCGTGCAGCATATATAGCCGGATGCGCGGGAACTGCCTGCACGGTCAGCGAAAGAGATTATGGTATTCCGGCACTTGGTACTATGGCGCACAGTTGGGTGCAAATGTTCCCGAGTGAGATTGACGCATTTAGAGCATATGCACGTGCGTGGCCGAATAACTGCGCACTGCTTGTTGATACATACAATGTACTTAAATCCGGTATTCCGAATGCGATTAAGGTGTTTAATGAGGAGTTGGTTCCGAAGGGACTGCGTCCCAAGGGTGTGCGTATTGACAGCGGTGATATAACGTATCTTTCGCAGAAGGCGCGTAAAATGCTCGACGATGCGGGATTTGAAGATTGCCCGATTATCGCATCAAACGCGTTGGATGAATATATTATCCGCGATATTTTGATGCAAGGGGCAAAGATAGACTCCTTCGGAGTGGGTGAGAGGCTTATCACTTCGCGCTCCGAACCTGTATTCGGCGGTGTCTATAAGCTTGCCGCGGTAGAGGAAAACGGCGAGATTGTACCCAAAATTAAAATTTCCGAGAATGTTGAGAAGATTACAACGCCCGGATTTAAGCAGGTATGGCGCTTGTTTGATAATGAGTCAGGTAAAGCTATGGCAGATGTCATGACTTTGCATGATGAGCATATTTCAAGTGAGCAGCCGTATGAACTCTTTGACCCTGAGGTAACATGGAAACGCAAGGTTATTTCTGATTTCACGGCAAAGCCTTTGCTTGTGCAAATATTTAAAAACGGCGAGTGCGTATATGAGGTGCCGAAACTTTCTGATGTGCGTGAATTCTGCGCAAAATCAATAGACTCGCTTTGGAGCGAGGTCATGCGATTTGAAAATCCGCATAAATATTATGTGGACATGTCTCCCAAACTGTGGAGCATGAGAGAAAAATTGCTGGAAAATGTATAGTTTTGCTATTCTGCGGTCGCACGTTTGTGCGGCCGCAGTGACTGATACAGGAAAAAGATAAGCGGTGGCAAAAGAAGTCCGTATCCGCCGAAAATATGTAACCCTATGTAAACGGCAGCTAAATTGATTAGAGGGTGCACACCGGTCTGGGCTCCTATTATCCGTGCTTCGAGCATATTTCGGCTTAACGAAACTGTGAGATATATGGCTGCAATCCCTATGGCTTTTGTATATGCCCCTTTTATTAATTCTCCTAATGCCCATGGAATCAGGATAAAACCTGAGCCGAGAATGGGTAGCGCATCAAAAAGTGCTATTAAAAATGCGCAGACTACAGCATTGTCAATCCTTAAAATTAGAAAGCCTGCGGACAATTCTGCAAAGGTGATGAGCGCAAGGATTGCAAGCGCTTTTATATAACATATTACGGTTTTTGAAATGTTTTTCTCAGCCTCCCCGAGTCGGACTAAAAACGTGCTCGGGAGTTTTTTTATGACGTATGTGCGTATTGCGTGATAGTCGCTTGAGAAAAAGTAGGAAGATACCGTAAGTGTTATAATAAAAAAGAATATTTCAGGAATAGCACTTGCTGCCAAAGAAGTCAGTGAAATTATTTTATCGCGGATTCCTGCAGAAAAAGAGAGGCTTTCTGACACGATTTTTTCAATCAGATTAAATATCTGAGAGGATGCATCTTTAAATAAAATAATGCACAGATGTTTGAGCGCATAAAGTAGGTTGTCTGCCATAACTGAAAATTCAGGAAGAGATAAGAGAATATCGCGCACTTTAAAAAATGCACCGAAGACGACGGTCTTGGTAATAAAAGCAATTGACATAAAAAATATAACGATACATATAAAACTTGATATGCGCCGCGGGAGCGCGAGCTTATATTCAAGAAAAGATACCGGCTTTTCCAAGAAACGCGAAATGAAGAATGCTATGATAAACGGTGCTGCAAGATGTGCAAAATATCGGCAGAATATCCGGAAAAGAATAAGAGAGCAGATTAATAAAAGTGCGTAATGGAAAATGCGCTTTGTCAAGACAGTCATTTCAATTTAACCTCCGGATTTATCAATACTATGCCGTTTTATTACTGTGCAGACCATATATATTATAGGTTATTAGTCTTTATGCTACGGATATTAGGTTAGAACACCGAGTTTTTTGATAAATTGCCAGTTGCAACAAAGATAATAATGTGTTATGATTATATCCACGAGCAAAAGACAAATGACCGCGTAATGGAGAATGCATTGTATAGGATTAACAGTGAAGGGGCGGGATAATGTTAGAAAATAATAAATATTTCATTGTCGAAGCGTCGGCGCTGCCTGAGGTTTTTCATAAGGTTTGTGAGGCGAAGCAGTATCTCTCAAGCGGTAAGGTAAAAACCGTAAATGAAGCCGCCGCTAAAGCCGGTATAAGTCGCAGTGCTTTTTATAAGTATAAGGATGCGGTCAAGCCGTTTTACGAGATGAGCTCCGGAAGAATTATTACCTTTCAAATAATGCTTGAAGATCAGCCGGGCGTGCTTAGCGGAGTGCTCGGGCACTTTGCTAAATCCGGTGCCAATGTTTTGACCATAAATCAGTCTATACCCGTAAACGGTCAAGCAGCAGTTACCATTTCAGCAGAGAGTGCTAACATGAAGGTTCAGCTTGAAAAATTTATTTTAAAGGCTTTGCAGCTTCCAGGTGTTTTACACTTTGAGCCGCTTGCCGGAGAGTAGGAGGATATATCATTATGTTTAATGTAGCAGTTCTTGGATTCGGTACCGTAGGTTCCGGTGTTGCAGAGGTTATTGATGTAAATAACAAAATTATATCTGATAACGCAGGCGGAGACCTTAAGGTTAAATACATTCTTGATGTAAGAGATTTTCCCGACAGTCCTTGGGCAGATAAGTTTGTTAAGGACTTTGCGGTTATCGAAAATGACCCCGAAGTAAACGTGGTCGTTGAAACGATAGGCGGTCTTAATCCCGCGTACGACTTTACAAAGCGTGCTTTGCTTGCGGGAAAGAGTGTTGTAACATCCAATAAAGAGTTAGTTGCAACTCACGGTGCAGAGCTTTTAAAGCTTGCAAAGGAGAATAACGCAAATTATTTGTTTGAAGCATCTGTCGGCGGCGGAATTCCAATTATCCGTCCAATGTCTCAGTGCTTGGGAGCAAATAAGATAGATGAAGTTTGCGGAATTTTAAACGGCACGACAAACTACATCCTGGCACGCATGATAAAGGGCGGACTTACCTTTGAAAAGGCACTCAGCGAGGCGCAGGAAAAAGGTTATGCTGAGAGAAACCCGGCAGCAGACGTTGAAGGTCATGACGCATGCCGCAAGATATGCATACTTGCAGCGCTTGCTTTCGGTCGTCACGTTTACCCCGAATACGTACGTACCGAGGGTATAACAAACGTAACGCTTGAAGATGTCGCTTATGCGGAGTCTGATAACAAGGTTATCAAGCTTTTGGGTCGCGCGATGAGCCGTGAGGATGGCAGCGCATTTGTATTTGTTGGTCCGCACTTGGTTGATAAAGAGTGCCCGCTTGCAGGGGTTGACGGTGTGTTCAACAGTATCATGGTGCACGGAAATGCAATTGATACCGCGATGTTCTATGGCCGCGGTGCGGGAAAGCTTCCGACCGCGAGTGCAGTTGTGGCAGACGTTATTGACGCTGCGAAGCATTTACAGGCTCGCAAATATCTTGGTTGGGAGGATGCAGGCGCTGAGGTTGTAGCTGACCCGGCAGAGTTTAGCTGCAAATTCTATGTTCGTCTTTCCGGCGAAAGCGTACGCAGTGCGGCTATTGCAGAATTCGGTGAGGTTAAGTTTTTGGAGAACGCAAACGCTGCGTCAGATGAGTGCGCATTTATTACATGTGAGATGAAGCAGAAGGATTTGGACGAAAAAATCAATAAGCTGTCCGAAAAATGCAAGGTTCTCTCACAGATGCGCGTGTTTTGATTAGAATA
>JAZTXE010000017.1:0-14518 GCA_045636205.1 Eubacteriales bacterium | reverse complement strand
ACTTATGAGCAGCAGCCGCTCAATGCGGACAAGCTGACCGACAGCTTCCGTTTTGTCAAGGAGAACATGATTGTTAAGATTCTTTCTTATAAGGGCAATGTATTCGGTGTTGAGCCGCCTACATTCGTAGAGCTTGAGATTACCGAGACTGACCCGGGCTTCAAGGGCGATACTGCAACCAACGTAACCAAGCCCGCGGTTCTTGAGACCGGTGCGGAGATTAAGGTTCCGCTCTTTATCGATATCGGCGATAAAATTAAAATTGATACACGTACCGGTGAATACCTCGAGCGTGCAAAGTAAGAAATTATTTTATAAGAAAACAATGCCCTCACGCACTTGCGCGAGGGCATTATAAATATTTTCATTAAAGGGGTCTTGCAATTATGAGTTTGATTGAAAGAGCAGCGTATTTAAAAGGTTTGGCAGATGGAATGGAGTTAGATGAGAGCAAGAAGGAAGGAAAGCTTTTAAAAGCGGTTATTGATGTTATAAACGACATCGCATTATCCGTTGATGAGCTTGAAGATTGCACTGCCAATATTGAAAGTGAACTCGATGAAGTCGCTGAAGAACTTCTGAGCATCGAGCATGCGATCGACTGTGATTGCGATGACGATTGCGAGGATTGGGAAGATGACTGTGACTGCGATTGTGATGAATGCAACTGCGACGAGTATTATTACAGCGTTGTTTGCGGAAGCTGCAACGAGGAGATTACCGTAGATGAGTCTATAATTGAGCTTGGAAAAATTCAGTGCCCGAACTGCGGTGAAGAGCTTGAATTTGATATGGACTGCGAAGACGGTTGCGACTGTGATTGCTGCCACTAAAAAAGAATAATAAAAGCCGGAGTTTTAGTAAAACTCCGGCTTTTTCTTATCTTCTGTCTCCTCGTTGGTTTGTTGGAGAATCCAGGACAGAGAGCGTAGAGACTACGCAATTATTGTCACTCAGATAATCGAGGATTTTGTTGAGTGCTGACACGGTTTGTACCGAATCTGTAAAACGTATTACTGCATATGATTGTTTTTTGAGTGTGTTTATAACCGTGCTTGATATTCGGGATGCTGAGGGATTTGCGTATCCGCCGTTTGCGTTGATTGTCCAGTCCCAATAGCGGTATCCTGAATTTATCAAAGCGTCTGCACATTGAGAGGAAAGAGCTGCCTTGCTTCCGTTGGGAACACGAACCAGATGAGATTTAATATGCGAAATCTCATATAAAAGGTTGTTTGTTTTACTGAGCTCGCTGAGCATTGTTTCAGTAGAGGAAAAGGCTTGGCTGTCATTTAAAAATCCGCTTATACCAATTTCGTGACCGTCAACCGTCATGCGACGTACGGTATCGTCGTTTGCGAGTAAAGTATTGCCGGAGAGAAAAAACGTAGCTTTCATCTTGTGTTTGGACAGGGCGTCCAGTATGGCTTTGTTATATTCTCCGGAGGTTATATCAAAGGTTAAAAAAACGCGTTTTTGAACGGTTACTTCTTCCGTACCGCCGGATGATTGCGTGCCGGATGAACCTTGAACCTGCTGCTGTGAACCGGATGAATTATTTTCCGGCGCTTTTGAAGCATTATATTGAGCTATAAGCTCGGGAATTTTACTTTTTACTATATAGGAAAACATGGCATCTGTTAAATTTGAAGTAGTTCGAAAACGAACACAAGAGGCAGAATCAATATACGAATATATTATGCCGAGTTGCGAAGCGGTAAATTGCGCAGGAACATAGAAAGTTCCGTGGGAAGAAAGTACATTTTGTGAATGCTTTATGTTATCCTTTGTATTATACGCAGTGCGCTCATCGAGATTGAAGACGAGAGTGTTTTCCCACGTATAAAGGACGAGGGTTCTCGAATCGGCATTATACGAGCTGCTGACTTTTAAATCTCCGCTGGTAAGGCAGGTGTAATCCACATACCACACACCGCCGGATTTTATGGGCATTGCATCGGTAAGAGGGAGAATCATATTGTTTGTAGCCACGAAAATTTCACCTGCAGCTGAGGTAGGTGCAGGAAATGCACATATAAGAAGGGCGCAAATTAATAAAAGAGAAAGAATGCGTTTCATAATAATGAGCTCACCTCCGAATAAAGTGAATATTAAAATTATTATACCACAATCCCAAGTGCGTCTTTGGCGCTGAAAACGCTTTGTGTTTTTCACTGAGGTTATTATACCACAAGTGCGCTTAAAAGGGAATAATGTAAAAAATTACTTGCAGTATAAAAATTGTGTGATATAATTATTAATGTTATAATTGATGAAGAAGGATTCAAGGAGGAATAACCAATGTTGCAAATTTCTGTTACTAAAGCTTCCGTGCTTAAAGAAAAGCCCGAGCCCAGCACTCTGGGTTTTGGTAATTATTTTACCGACCATATGTTTATTATGGATTACAGCGACAGTCAGGGCTGGCATGATATGAGAATTGTGCCGTTTGCAAAGATTGAGCTGCATCCGGCATCTACCGTGCTTCACTACGGTTCTGAAATCTTTGAAGGTCTCAAGGCATATCGCCGTGCGGACGGTCAGGTTCAGATGTTCAGACCTATTGAAAATATCCGCAGAATGAATCGTTCTGCTGACAGACTTTGTCTGCCTCAGATTGATGAGGATATGGCTATGGAGATTCTGGAGACATTTGTAAAGCATGAGCAGGATTGGACTCCGTCTGCTCCGGGCACTTCGCTTTACTTGCGTCCGTTTATGTTTGGAAATGATGAAACACTCGGCGTTCACGCAGTTCATAATGCTACCTTCATGATTATTGCATCTCCGGTAGGCAGCTATTACAAAGAGGGTATCAACCCGGTTAAGATTATGATTGAGGCTGACGATGTACGCGCTGTACGCGGCGGCACCGGCTATGCAAAGTGCGGAGGAAACTACGCAGCGAGCAACCGCGCGGGCGAAAGAGCGGAGCAGAACGGATATTCACAGGTTCTGTGGCTTGACGGTGTTGAGAGAAAGTACATAGAAGAAGTTGGCGCTATGAACGTAATGTTCAAGATAAACGGGGAGATTGTAACTCCGGCGCTTACCGGTTCTATTCTTCCGGGAATTACACGCATGTCCTGCATTGAGGTGCTCAAGAGTGAAGGTTATAATGTTTCTGAGAGACTTCTCAGCATTGACGAGCTTGAAAAGGCAATGGCTGACGGAACTTTGGAAGAGGCATGGGGCTGCGGTACTGCGGCTGTTGTTTCTCCGATTGGCGAGCTCCGTTATAAGGATAAAGTGTTTACCGTAAACGGCGGAAAAATCGGAGAGGTAACTCAGCATCTTTACGATACACTCACCGGAATTCAGTGGGGCAGAATTGAAGATAGCTTTGGTTGGACTGTTCCGGTTAGATAAGAAAAGCAATGATAATAAAAATCGCTTTAAGAGAAATCTTGAAGCGATTTTTTGTATCTGGGCAATGTCCTTTGACGGTGGTTTTACAGTGTCTACAGCCGATGAGACGTCAGAATCGACCGAACAGACAAAAAACAAGACTTCTCCGTTTGTATTTGCTATAATAGCACTTGCAGATAAGGAGGATGATATAAATGTAAGTAATTGAAAGAACAGAGATGGCTTTTAAAGAGAAAAAACAGTGAGGAGTTGAGCAGATGAAATATAAACTAATTATCGATAAAGATGCAGAAGAAGAAATAATAGCAGTCGTCCATGCTCCTTGTGCTCTGACACAGCAGATAGAGAATCTCGTCTGTAATTTCTCGGGCGCGGACAGCATTATAGGGTATATGGATGATGAGATGCGAAAGTTAGAATATAAAGAAATAGAGTGTATTACCATTATTGACAGAAAAGTGATTGCGATTGCATACGGTAACCGTTATAGAATCCAGGGGAGACTTAGGGATTTAGAGGAGATTTTACCATCTTATTTTATCCGTATTAACAAATCTTCTCTTGCCAATGAACATCGCATTCTGCGGTTTAATGCGGTGTTGAGCGGAGGTGTAGATGCCGTGTTTGAATGCGGTTATCGTGAATATGTGTCCAGGCGTTGTTTTGCAGAAATCAGAAGGAGATATGAAAGAATATGAAAAAGAATGTTTTAGAATTTTTTAGACGCGGTTTGATTGCTTGCGGTTTTGGTCCGATTGTTTTGGCAATATTATATCTGGTTTTGCAGCGACATGCTGCCGTTGAAACTTTGACTGTAAATCAGGTATGCCTTGGTATATTTTCTCTATCAGCACTTGCCTTTGTTGTTGGGGGCATGAATATTATCTATCAAATTGAACGCTTGTCCCTGATGGTTGCAATTTTGATTCACGGTGGTGTTTTATACATCAGCTATTTGAGCACCTATCTTATTAACGATTGGTTGGAATGGAGCGCCACTCCGGTTTTGTTTTTTTCAGGTGTTTTTGTTCTTGGATATCTGGCGATTTGGGTGGTTATTTATTACATAACCAAGAGGAATACAGCAAAGGTTAATGAAATACTAAAGAAGAAACAGCAAGATGAAGAAAGCATAGAAATATAAGTTTGTTAATTTTATTTTTACAAGTTATTCAAAAAATATTGAAAGAATTTTTTGATAACGTTTAAATATCCGTCAAAGAAATATCATATTTATGTTCTATACTGTAATTACAACAAGCAGAAAGGAAGATAAATATGTTTAACAGAAACAGTGAATATGAAAATTACAACCGATATACTTACAGGTCGTCGCCGGAGCTTTATATGAAGGCGAAAAAATCAAAGTCACCGGATAAGAAGATTGCGGCGATGATGTGTGCTACCGTGGTGCTTTCTTCGGTAATCGGTTTTGGCGGAGGGATGCTGGCAGGTCAAATGCGGGGAACAGGTGGTAGTTCGCAGGGCGCAAATATCCCGATTACCAGTGTTGTTTCTGTCGGTGAAAAGAAATTGAGCAGTACCGCAGAGGTTGCGGCGAAAGCGATGGAGAGTGTTGTAGAGATACGCACAGAGAGTGTAACGCTCGGCAATAGGATAATGGGACAATATGTATCCGAGGGCGCAGGGAGCGGCGTTGTGTTTTCTTCTGATGGGTACATCGTAACAAATAATCACGTGATACAAGGCGCGAATAAAATAACGGTTACTACGCGCGACGGAGCTGAATATGAAGCAAAACTTATAGGGACGGATGCAAAGACGGATTTGGCGGTAATCAAGGTGGATGCAAAGGGGTTGAAGGCTGCTATGCTCGGTAAGTCAGGTAGTTTGGTAGTAGGAGAAGAGGTTGTTGCAATAGGAAATCCGCTCGGTCAACTTGGTGGAACGGTTACAAACGGCATTATAAGTTCGCTGGATAGAGAAATAGATGTTGAAGGAGAGAAGATGACGCTTTTACAGACAGATGCATCCGTAAATCCCGGCAATTCCGGTGGTGGACTTTTTAACAGTGCGGGTCAGCTTGTCGGGATTGTAAATGCAAAATCGTCGGGGAGCGGTATCGAAGGCTTGGGGTTTGCAATACCGGTTGATAACGCGATTCCGATTATAGAAGAGCTTGTATCCAACGGTTATGTAAGTGGGCGCGTGGATATAGGCATGAGTTTTATGGATGTAAATGACCGAGCTGCGTTTATATACGGAATGAGCAGCGCGGGAGTGTATGTGTCGGAGGTCGACGCGGGTTCTGCTGCGGAAAAAACAGGAATACGCGCAGGGGATCGCATAGTAGCAGTTGACGGTACAAAAATTACGGATACTGAGCAACTGCAAGATGTTTTGGCTAAATATAAGGTTGGAGATGCGTTGAAAATAGTTGTTGAGCGTGGAGGAAGACAAGCTGAGGCCACACTGACTCTCGAAGAGGACCGGACCGGAAACGGTAATTTATTTTAATATATTTAAAGCCTCGAAGCATTTGCTTTGAGGCTTTTTGACGCTTAAATGAGCAGTGGCTGCAGCTGTTCCTTTTGGAGAGCAAAAGTGAGAGTATCCGGGATTTTTGACATATCTGCAACCAAAGAATTTTCTTTTTTCTGAGCATCGTCCTGACCATAGGGTACAAAATAGATGTTTTTTATCGCATGCAGTGTTCCGATGTTTTTTGCATTTATTCCGAGGCCGTCGTTGGTTGACGGAGCAATTATAAGAGGACGTTGATTTCTCAGATGCGCTTTTGCAGCCATGGTTACTGAAGTGTCGGTTATTCCGTTTGCAAGTTTGGCAATTGTATTTCCGGTGCACGGAGCAATAATAAGTGCATCAAGCAGTTTTTTCGGACCTATCGGTTCCGCATCGTGAATAGTATGAATTATATCATGACCGCATATATCAGATATTTCTGAAACAAAATCCGAGGCCTTGCCAAATCGGGTATCCGTAGTATAGGCGGTTTTAGACATAATAGGAAGTATATTGTATCCGCTCTCAACGAGCAGCTTTATCTGTGGAATAACCTTTTTGAAGGTGCAGAAAGATCCGCTTATCGCGAAACCTATTGTTTGGTTTGACATTTATTTACATCCCCATTCGTCAATTATGTTGTAAATAGTGCGTTTCATAATGTTTCCGGCGGTGACCGGTGCTACGCGCCCGGGGAGGGATAATTCCCACAGTGTGCGTATGCCCATTTTTTCTGCGGCAGCTAAATCAATGCCGCCGGGTTTTGAGGCGAGGTCTATGCAAAGGCAGCCGGGTTTTAGTTCTGATAAAAGATTATGATCGAAAATCATGTGAGGGACCGTGTTGAAAATAAGATCAAAGTTGCTTACGTTTCCGCTTAGTGCGTATGTGTTTACAGTGTTATATCCATATGCATTTGCCCATGTAAGGTCACCGAATTTTCGTGCAGATACGGTGACATTTGCGCCCATGCACTGAAGAAGTCTTGCCAGGAGTTTTCCGATTCTGCCGTAGCCGCAAACTAAAACGCTGATGCCGTGTATTGTGACGTCAAGCTCCCTCATTGCAGCCTGGAGAGCACCTTCGGCTGATGGGATTGCATTTGCCGCGTTAAACTCTTCCCGTTCAAGATAATCATACAGGCGCACGCCCATATGGCCAGCCTTTTCAAACAGCGAATGATTTATTTTTCCGCCGATGACAGTCTGACCGGGAGAGAATAAATCAAATGTTTCGTTTATTGAATATGGGTCTGTTGCAAGCGGTGTATTTAACATTCCGTCTTTTCCGGCGAGCGGTAAAGGGAGTATTATACAGTCAACAGGATGTGAAAGCTCTTGGAAATTGTGAGAGCATTTTACGTTTTTTTCAAAATTGTATTTTTCCAAAGCATATGCGCGTACGTCATGCCCATCGTCGGCAAGAAGCTCTGCCAAATGCGCCTGACGCATGTCTCCGCCAACGACTGCAAAGGAAAGTTTTTTGTCCATAATCGCAGCCTCCGTTTCGTTTTCTCATAACATTATATTGCGAAATTGGGATATGAGTGCGAGGTTTTTATCAGATAAACACAAAGGTTTAAGACTTTACTGTATACATTTTTAAATTGACGTAATTTTTTCGTCAAAAAACATAAAAAAATGTGATGGTCATGTCACATAACTATATTGACTATTGGAGATTGGTATTGTATAATACACGCGTAAAATGGGCTTTAGCCTTAAAGATAAAAGAGGAGATGGTAAAAATGCGTATTGAAGAACAAATGAAATTGTTTTTCGATAACACGGTAATAAGCTGGCATGAACATGTTTTTCAGACAGAACCCGGTGTTTTGAATGAGCACCACTGTGATATGTTTGTTGATGGGTCTAAAAGACTCGGATTTGATAAAATATTATGCTCACTGCCACTACCGGCTGACCCTAAGTGCCCGCCGGAGGACTTTATATGTGCAAACAATGTCGTAAAAATTGCTATGGACCGTTATCCCGGTTTTATTGAGGGTATGGCATTTGTTAATCCCGGATATTTCAGAGAGGCGAGTAATGAGGTTCGCCGTTGTGTAGAGGATTTGGGAATGCGTGGTGTAAAGCTGTATCATCATTATTTCATCGATGATCCGGCAGTATTTCCTCTTATTGAAACTTGTATAGATTTAGATGTTCCGATTTTGATGCATGCGGGTAAGAGTTGTAATACGGAATTTCATTTGCAGCAACCGCGTCTGTCCGGCGGTGTTGAGTTTGCCAATGTTGCAAAGCGTTATCCCGAAGCGACCTTCTTACAGGGGCATATCGGTGGTGGCGGAGACTGGCAGTGGCATCTCAATGCCCTCGAGGATGTTCCGAATGTATATCTGGACATCAGCGGCAGTGTATATGATTCTCCGATGATTGAGCATTGCGTAAAGCACCTGGGTGCAGAGAGACTTCTCTTTGCAACCGATGAGTCTCTTTTCTCATCTGTAGGTAAAATACTTGGCGCGAACATTACAGAGCAGGAAAAGAAGACTATTCTTGAAGGCACGGCATTCAAGAGATTTTTAAAGGAGGGAAAGTAAGATGCTTATAGATACAAATACATATGCAGGGCATTGGCCTTTCCGTATGCTTAAAAACAATACTGTTCAGGAAGTTTGCGATAATGCTGAGAAAAACGGAATTACGCATGTTGTTATCGCTTCGCTCAATGCGGTTTTCTATAAGGATCCGTTTGACGGAAATCGCGAGCTTATGGAGGAAATCCGCGCGTGCAAAACATCTGTAAAAATTCTTCCGCTTGCGGTTGTAAATCCCACATACACAGGTTGGGAAAAATATGCGCGCAAAGCTATTGAAGAGGACGGATTCTGCGGATTTGAAATTTGCCCGGCGTATCACGGTTATACTCTGCTTCCTTCATCAAACGGTTATAAGAGATTTTATTATGCCAAAGAGGTTATGGAGCTTGCTAAAGAGTATGACGTTCCGGTTCGTATTACCACCTGCTTTGAAAACTGTCGTCAGAGACATTTGATGGACTTGCAGTATGATTTGAAGGCTGATGATATTTGCAATCTTCTTTCTGAATGCCCGGGTGTATCGGTTATTATTACAGGAACTAATCCGATGGTATTCGGTGAAAAGATGAAAGAGTATGCAAAGAAATATGACAATGTCTTTTTCGAAATTTCCAAGATTGAAGGCTATGCGAGAGACGTTATGAAAAAAGCAGCGGAGGCTCTTGGACCAGAGCATTTGTGTTTTGGCACGCTCTCTCCGTTTCACTATGTTCAGCCGAGCATGCTTAAACTTAGATATGTAGATGAGTTTAAGGATAAAGGAATAGAGGATAACGTAAAGAGAATATTTAAAAATATATAAATGAAAAAGAAGCGTGTATCAAACGATACACGCTTCTTTTGTTATTTAGAAGAATTTGCGTTTCGGTATTGCATAGGCGAGATACCTGAATAATTTTTAAATGTTCGGTTGAAATGATTTACGTTTTTAAATCCCGATTCAAAGCATATATCCACAACACGCTTGCCGGAGTTTTTCAGAAGCTTCATAGCTTCCTGAATACGGAGCTCGTTTAAATATTCAACGAAGGTTTTGTTGGTCATGCTCTTGAAAAGATAACTGAAATAGGATTGAGAGAGCATAGCCACGCGTGAAACCTTTTCTATTGATATATCCTCGGCAAAGTTTTCGTTTATATATGTTATAGCGTTTGAAATAGCTACGCGGTGCCTGTCAAAGAGTTGGCGGGATTCACTATCGCGTATATCTTCTTGGAACTGACGTCCCACATTTACGAGAAGACTGAGGAGAGCGGCTTTTATTGCAAGCAAGAAGCTGCTTTTTCGTTCGGTGTATTCATCCAAAATGGTTGAAAACAGAGCTTCGGCTTCTGCTTGCGCTTTGCCGGTTAAATTAAGCCTGGGGCGAACATCGCATTCACTGACCAAAAACGGTTCGATATACGCAAAATCGAATATTGAATCTATGTTTTCTATTGATGCGGTGCTGCCGAAAACGAATTCCGGAGTGAACTCAAGCTCAATGACTTCGCAATCGCAATTGTTTTTAAACTTTAAGCAGTGGGGGACATACGGTGGTATTACGAAGATGTCTCCTTTTACTAAGTCATGAGAAGAGTGGTTGATTATGTGCGATAAGCTTCCGTGGGCAATGTAATTGATTTGAATAGAATCGTGACCGTGCAAAACTGTCGTCATATTCTTTTGTTTGTAACGGCGGATGTGTATGGGCAAACCGCCGTTGTTGTTATCAATCATATGATAGATAGGGACACCGGAGTATTCATCATATTCAAATGGAAGTTTCATACGCTCTTTGCCTCCTGTTAAAGTAAAGAGGTGAAAAATTTATTCGTTTATGAGAGAATTGAGTGTAGCACTGTCCTGGATAAAGATTTCATCGCTATCATCTTTTACAAACTCAAGCAGTGCATAGCGCAGTTTATCATCGGTTTTGAGAAGTGACAGGAACTCGCGCCATTCTGCGGTGTCTTCCGCGAGGGGACGGTCGTTGAATTTTCCTCTGTACGCAGCGAAAACATGGATATTTGTGAGCTTTCCGGTATCGAAGAGTTTCTTCATTTCCGGGTACTGATCCTCGTCTGCTACAAACATCGGTTGCTGCCAGTAGGAATATATATTTGAAGAGTTTGCCGATTCGAGGAAACGAATTGCAGATTCAAGGTTGTCGGTAAGGGTGTTTGCGTGATATTCTGCAGAGATTGTAATTCCTGCTTTGGCAGCTTCTTCGCATATTCTGTGAGTATCCTCGGCTACCTTGTTGCGGAAAGAAACATCGGTGGTTTTTGATGGGCATTTGCCCGCCCAAATGCGGATGTTGGGAGCGCCGAGTTCAACAGCGGTTTCAAGGTAAGGAGCAAAATCCTGATCCATTCCTACGTAATAGTAAGAACCGTAGGAGGCGATATCAAGACCTGCGGAGATAGACATATCTTTAACTTCACGTGCAAGAGCGAGATTTCCCTGTGGGACATGAACATCGCTACCCCATTCTATCGCCTGAAGGCCTGCGCGAGTAGAAATATCAATAAGTTCACGCGGGGTCTTTTTTCTGAAGGTTACGGAAACAACACCTGATTTTATCATCAGACTTTTCAACTCCATTCATAGTATTGATTAGAAATTTACGCAATTACTATAATAATAACATATTGCCGGAATTTGTCAATGCGAAAGCAGAAAATATGTGTGAGGGAGTTGACAAAAAAAGTACTATGCGATAGAATATTTTAGGAATAAGCGAATGTGCTTAAATTTAAATATGATATGCAAAGAATTTGATGTGTGTCTGTGTTAGAATTCTAATGTATAAAAAGCGTAAAGCTTTATAATATTAAGGAGTTGAGTTTAAATGTCTTTAGTAAAGGAAATGAAGGTTGACAAGCTCGGCGTAAAAATCTATTCTGACAGAGCTTCCATGGGTGCAGCTGCAGCTGCTGAATGTGCTGCTGTCATTAAAGATTTGCTGAGCAAGAAGGATGAAATCAATATGATTTTTGCTGCTGCTCCGTCTCAGAACGAGTTTCTGGCGGCTCTTGCTGCAGACAAAAGCGTAGATTTCACTCGCATTAATGCGTTCCATATGGACGAGTACATTGGTCTTGATGCAGCTGCTCCGCAGGGCTTTGGTAACTTCCTGCGTGACCGTCTGTTTGGCGTTGTTCCGTTTAAGTCTGTTAACTACTTGAACGGTAATGCAGCAGATCCGGAAGAAGAAGCAGCACGTTACTCCAAGCTTTTGGCTGATAACCCGACTGACATTGTTTGCATGGGTATTGGCGAGAACGGTCACATCGCATTCAACGATCCTCCAGTTGCTGATTTTAACGATCCGAAGCTGGTTAAGATTGTTGAGCTGGAGCAGGTTTGCCGCAACCAGCAGGTTAATGACGGTTGCTTTGAGACTCTGGATCAGGTTCCGACCCATGCACTGTCTCTTACTGTTCCGTCATTGGTTAAGCCCGCATATGTATTCTGCATCGTGCCGGCTCCGACCAAAGCTCAGGCGGTTTACAATACTCTCAACAACACCGAAATCAGCGAGAAGTGCCCGGCAACTATCCTGCGTACACATGACAACGCAACTCTGTACATCGAGCCCGATAGTGCAGCACTGCTCAAGTAATAATTTTGTTTTTCATAAAAAGAGTAAGCAGAAAAACTGCTTACTCTTTTTTATTGTATCACCTTTAAAATTGCATCTTCAATATATTGGGGATCACTGTAGGTTATATATATAATATAGTTTCCGATTGTCTTTATAATATTATTTTTGATTTTAGTCGTTTGATTGGGTAGATAAGAGTCGGTCATTCCCATCTGGAAATCGCGCAGTCTTAAGGCCAAGCCCTCGGCGGATGATTGTTTGCTGTCTTTTACCTTTGCAATTGCGATTAAATCTGAATTGTCTGCACTTTTATGCATGACTGCTACACCGTCATCGAAGATTGACAGGTCGTATTCGTCCGGGATGTTTAGTGCGGAAACATCGCTTAGAAATATTGAACGATAGTTTGGGAGAATTTCACCGTCGAACTCTGTGCTCTCTGCACCTTCGGTAATAAGGCGAGCTTTAATTGCTGCTTTTATCGCGCTTTCTAAAGTTGACATTTTAATTTCGTTCTTGGGCATATTTTCGCTTTTGTTATCCTTGCATCCGGAGAGTGACAAAATAAAAATGCTTACAATAATAATTGATAGAAACCGTTTCATAAAGAACCTTCTTTCTTTAGTGTTTAATTTATTATGTACATCTAAAAGCCCTGGAATACGCTGGGAAATATGTTTTCTTATAAAAAGAAAATAATTTTAATAAAAAAGAAAAAATAGTATTGACAAGAATATATTACCGATGTACAATATATATACTTCGTTCCAATGGGAAACAACTATATATTGTGTATCAAAGAAAAATGGTGGGTTTGATATGATTACTTCTATTCAGAAGCGTGACGGACGCACGGCTGTGTTTAATATAGGTAAAATAAGCGCGGCAATCGAAAAGGCATTTGAGGCTACCCATGTTCGCTGTGAGGAGGGCGTCGCTCTCTCTCTGGCGCAGGACGTAGAAAAAAAGGTTGAGGAAAAAGTAGGAGAGAATACTCCTACCGTTGAGCAGATTCAGGACTGCGTTGAGCAGGTTCTTCTTGACCATGGCTATATCCGTACAGCTAAGGCATATATTCTCTACCGTGCAGAGCGTACGCGCTGCCGTGAGATGAATACTCGTCTCATGCGCACGTATGATGACATCACATTTAAAGATGCAAAAGACAGCAATGTAAAACGTGAGAATGCAAACATCGACGGTGACACTGCGATGGGAATGATGCTCAAATACGGTTCTGAGGGTGCAAAGCAGTTCTATGAAATGTTTGTTATTGACCCGCGCTTTGCCAAAGCACACCGCGAGGGTGATATACATATCCATGACATGGATTTCTATGCACTTACTACAACTTGCTGCCAGATTGACCTTATAAAGCTGTTTAAAGACGGTTTTTCCACAGGTCACGGCGTATTGCGTGAACCCAATGATATTGCAAGTTATTCCGCTCTTGCGTGTATCGCAATCCAGTCAAACCAGAATGACCAGCACGGCGGTCAGTCTATCGTAAACTTCGATTACGGTTTGGCAGAAGGCGTAAAGAAGACGTTTGCAAAGCGCTATAAGATGCAAGTTGCTGAGGCTATTGAGCTTCTTGCAGGCAAACAGCTCGAAGACGAGGTCAAGGAGATTTACAATAAGCTTATTGCTGCAGGTAAAGTACTTAGCATCGCTGATTATAAGGACTATCAGAAGGCTGAAAAGAAAGAACTCGCAGCACTGGGCCTTGAGAGTGACATAATTGATCAGGTACAGAAGTTTGCCATCGAAAGAGCCTATAAGGAGACCGACAGCGCTACTTATCAGGCGATGGAAGCTTTTATCCACAACCTCAACACCATGCACTCACGTGCAGGTGCGCAGACTCCGTTTAGCTCAATCAACTACGGTATGGATACCTCTGAAGAGGGCAGAATGGTTGTGCGCAATGTTCTTCTTGCTACTGAGCGCGGCTTGGGTAACGGTGAAACCCCGATATTCCCGATTCAGATTTTCCGCGTAAAGAAGGGCATCAACTACGAAAAGAACGATCCTAACTACGATTTATTCCAGCTCTCATGCCAGGTAAGCGCAAAGAGACTGTTCCCGAACTTCTCATTCCAGGATGCACCCTTTAACGCTCAGTATTATAAAGGTACTCCGGAGACCGAGATTGCATACATGGGATGCCGTACCCGCGTAATAGGAAACACCTATGACCCGGATAAAGCAGTATCAAACGGTCGCGGAAACCTGAGCTTTACATCGATAAATCTCCCGCGTATTGCAATTCTTGCCAATAAAAATATTTCATGGTTCTTTGATGAGCTTGACAGAAAGATTGATTTGGTCGTAGAGCAGCTTGACGAGCGCTTTGAAATTCAGGCAAGAAAGACTATGCGCAACTTCCCATTCCTCATAGGTGCAGGCGTGTGGATTGACAGTGAAAACTTAGATCCGGATGAGGAAATTCGTGAAGTATTAAAGCATGGTACTCTGTCTGTCGGCTTTATCGGTCTTGCAGAAGCTCTTAA
>JAZTXE010000016.1:0-9676 GCA_045636205.1 Eubacteriales bacterium | reverse complement strand
TACTTGCTCATGCCTATGGTGTTTTCAACTTTTACGTCCTCAAGCGTCGCGCTCATCGCGGCTCGCTCGGACTTTGTGTTTCGCGTTATGCGCGCCGGATGATAGAATTCAGCGTCCTCGGGCAAAAGCGCAGGGTTTAGCTCATACCCCAAATCCCCGAGCACGCGGCACACCTCATAGCGCACCTGCTCCTGATTTTTGGACATGCGAAGCGTAGCATTCGTATACGCGGCAAACAAAAACGCGTTGACCGCTACAAGAACTATAATAAGAACCGTCTTAACCTTTGGCCAATCCATACCTGCGCTCCGCCTCCTTTGTCATAACTTTTTACTTCTCGCTGTTTTTTATATACCACATGGGCTCAAGCTCTGCCTGACCCGCATCGGTATACCGAAGCTCAAGCTCACACTCGCCGTCAACATCCGAAACCGCCGCGGTGGCGAGCTTTTTTGATATACTCTTCGCGTCGCGCTCTGTGCTCTGATAGCTTCGCATGTAAAAATGCACTTCGCTTACGCGCCTGTCCCTTATAACCACACGCGCGGCATAGCCGGTGTCCTGACGGTCAACCGGAATACCGTTTACACTCCGGCCGAAATCCGCCACCCAGCAGTTGTACTCGGAAAAATACCTGAAATCCTGAGGGTACATCTTACCCTCGCCACCCGCAACCGCGGCAAGCCTTGATACCAGAATCCGCGCGGTCTCAAACACCTCGGTGGCGGACGGTGTCTGTTGCGCGCTCTGCACGAAAATACCCGCCTGCGCATCACTGCCGGTATACGTGTACACCGTAAAACCGTCATTTTCTATTCTGACCGTCGCATCCTCCTCAATATAAACGCGCGTGCCGCCACTCTCCACATGCTCGCTTACCGAGTAGGGTGCAAAGCCGAAGCTCTTTAAGAAATTTGCCCTCTGCTCGGTGCTGAAGTATTCCATCGCGTTAAAACCGCCTATAACGCGCGGCTTGTATCCGTCCTTTACAAAGCTTTCCGGCACCAATTTTTCATAATCCGTGCCCGCAAGCTCGAAGGCAAGATTGTGGCTCTCACCGCTGATGCCGTCAATAACACCCAGCGCGGTCGCCTTGTCCACCTGAGTTTCGCTCGCATACACCTCGCCCGTGTACGGATTTTTAATAACTATAAACGTCTTTTCGTTTTTAGGGTTTACAGTCAGCAGAACATACCGCCCTTTGATATTTCCCGCTTCATTCTGCCCGCCCCACAGCCATTGCGTGACCGTGTCCGCGCGCACCAAGCCCTGATAGTCGTACAGCACGCTCTCGTATCCGAGTGATGTGCGCCAGTACTCTTCATTTACCCTGCGCCAGTTACCGCTCTGTACGCTCAGTGCCTCTGCCATGAGGCCGCGCGTTAAGTCGTACATATTCTCAACCGCAGAAGGCGAGTACTCCGCACCGAAGCGACCGTACTCGTTTTTTACGGATATGCGCATCGGTCCAATCTCCGACTGCCCCGCGGCATATGACTGCATCTGATAGTCACCCCGCACGCCGGATACATTCCCGCCGATAAGCACGCTTAGCATATTATCGCCCATCGGGTTATCGTAAAACCAGGTCGAGTACGCCATAAACACCGCACCGATTATTAAAACCGCAAGCAGCACCGTCTTTATACGCTCATGCGTCGTCGTCATACCCGTCACCTGCTCTCTTCGTTTGCAGGATGGTCTGCGAGTGTAATCGTCGCGGTGGTTCCCACATCAAGCGTACTTTCAATTTTAATCGTGCCGCCGTGATGCTCTATAATCTCGCGCGCTATCGCAAGGCCGAGTCCGGTTCCGCCCTTGGCGCGCGAGCGCGCCTTGTCAACGCGGTAGAAGCGCTCGAACAGGCGCGGAATATCCTTTTCCGCAATACCTATGCCGGTATCCGATACCTCAATATACGTAAACTCACCCTCATGGCGCGCCTTTATCTTTACCTCGCCGCCGTCAGGCGTGTACTTTATCGCATTTCCTACAATGTTTACGATGACCTGCTCTATTCTGCCCTGGTCACCGTTTATCACCGGAAGCTCACCCTGAATATCCAGCGTAAAATTATGCTTGTGGTTTTTAGCCTCAATGACCATCGCATCGTATACGTTTTCAATGCTGTCCTTAATCGCAAACTCGGATATTTTCCAGTCCATCTTCGCATAGTCAAGCTTTGAGAGCGTAAGCAAGTCCTTTACTATGCGCGTCATGCGGTCGGTCTCATTTAAAATTACCTGATAGAACCTTGCGGAGAGCTCAGGCTGCGGCTCTTCCATCTCCATAAGCGTTTCCGTGTAGCTCTTTACGTTTGTAAGCGGTGTCCTTAGCTCATGGGATACGTTTGCGACAAACTCACGACGGCTCTGCTCAAGCTTAAACTGCTCGGTAATATCGTGCACAACCGCGATAACACCGCCGTCGCCGCTGCCGAAGGCGGCGAAATACACCTTGAGCACTCTCCCCGAAACCGTGTGGTCGCACTCTAAAAACTCGGTTGCCTTCTGCCCGAGCACGCGCTCAAAGGATATTCCGGTAGAGCCGTAGAGCTCCTCAAAGCTCGGGTTATCCTCCAGATGCACGCCGAGCATCTCCTCAGCGGCGGGGTTTATGTGGATAATCGCGCCGTCATGAGAAAACGCGGTCACACCATCGGTCATATGCAAGAAGAGCGTGTTTAACTTATCGCGCTCGCCTTCTACCTTTTCAAGTGTTTCGTGGAGCACCTGCGCCATGTCGTTAAACGTCTCGGTCAAAATGCCAATCTCGTCCTGAGAGTGCACCTCAAGCCGGGTCTTAAACTCACCCATGGACATAAGCTTTGCACTGCGCGTCAGGTTCTCAATCGGCGTGGTTATCGTCTTTGAAAGCACAAGGCTTAAAATAATCGCTATTATAAGCGCAAATAGTATCGCGCGTATGATTATCTGAAAGAGCGAATTTGTAAGCGCGGTCATGTCCTGCTTGGTGTCCTTTATATATACTATATACTCGACCTTGTCCTCAACCATTATCGGAACCGCGCGGTCAAAATACGCGGCACTCACTCGCTTTTCCTGACCAATCTTCCCGCCCAGCGCACTTATAACCGCGGGCGTGCGCTCGGGCTCACGGTCATCCGAGCCTGCAAGCATCGCGCCGGTCTTACCGTCAAGTATATAAAAATTCCGGTTTGCGGAAATTCCAAGGGACGACGAATAAGCCTCAAGCGCACCCTTGAGGGCTTCCGCCCCGTTTTCGCTTGCGGCTTCATTTTTAAGTGCGGAGTACATATTTGCGGTAAAAGCCGAGTTCATCTGCTCGGTAAAATCGTCAAAATAATAAGTGCTCACCCAGTTTATAAGAAACGTGCCCACAACCGCCATAACCGCGACTATGAGAACCACCAGTATCATGGCAAGCCTCATATGCAGAGAGCGCAGGATACTGCCTGTCACCCTCTCCTTTTTATCCCGCCCGCTCATTTGTTAAGCAGGTAGCCGGAGCCGCGGCGCGTTACAATATACTCAGGCTCACTCGGGTTATCCTCTATCTTCTCGCGCAGGCGGCGGATAGTCACGTCCACCGTGCGCACATCGCCGAAGAACTGGTAGTTCCACACCTGCTCCATGAGCGTCTCGCGTGAGAACACCTTGCCCGGCTGAGTTGCAAAGAACTTTATAAGCTCAAACTCGCGCGGCGAAAGCTCGATGAGCTTTCCGCTCTTCTTGACCTGCATTGCGCTCAAGTCCACCTCAAGCTCGCCGAAGGTGAGAATATCCTCAGCACTTGAGCTTTGCGCCGCGTCAAGTGCCTGACGGCGGATATTTGCCTTAACTCGTGCCAGAAGCTCGCGCATGGAAAACGGCTTTGTGATATAATCGTCAGCACCCAGCTCAAGACCTAAAATCTTATCCACTTCCTCTTCACGCGCAGTCAGCATGATTATCGGCGTGGACATAGTCTTTCTCAGGTACTTGCACACCTCGTATCCGTCCATTTTCGGCAGCATCAGGTCAAGCAGAATAAGGTCCGGGTTTTCCGCCTTCGCCTTTTCCACACCCTCTTCGCCGTCGTATGCGGCAAGCACAGTGTAACCCTCACGCTCAAGATTGAAGCTGATAATATCCACTATCGCCTGCTCGTCCTCAACTATAAGTATTTTCTTTTCCATATCCGACTCCCTCTTCCCCGACTGTATTACCGTTTTATAATCCGCGCGGCTTTGAGCGCGGCGGTAACGGTTTTCGCATCGTGAATTCTATCCTGGTCTATCATGGATAAAAGCTCTTTAAAGTCAATCTTTTCTACGCTTAAAAACTCGTCCTCATCCGGACATGCCTTGCCCGCATGAAGCCCTTTCGCAAGGTATAAGTACAGCTTTTCGTTTACGTATCCGGGTGACGGATAAATAACCCCGAGCGGCACTATCTCGTCAGCCGAGCATCCGGTCTCCTCCCTAAGCTCGCGCACACCGCATTCATACGGGTCCTCACCCGGCTCAAGCTTTCCCGCGGGTATCTCCAAAAGCTCCTCGCCGTAAGGGTAGCGGAACTGGCGCACCAGAAGTACATTTCCCTCGTTATCAAGCGGGAGTATCCCAACCCCGCCCGGATGGTCGCACACCTCGCGCTTTGCGTGCCTGCCGTCGCAAAGCTCCACCTCATCGACGTGTACGTTAAGTATTTTTCCGTTATATATTTCGTTTTTCTTTATGGTTTTCTCAAAAAATTGCATCTAACTTCTTCTTTCCCCGAAAATTGTCTGCTCCCATAGGCTCCCTCTGATGAGGGAGCTGTCAGCGAAGCTGACTGAGGGAGAGATTTTTACAATCCCCCCGCATCACATCTCACCTCATCCACCGCTCACGCGGTCCCCCCTTCCCCTGTGTAGGGGAAGGCTTCTCCTTTGTCTGTAGGGGAGGGCCTCCGTGCCCTCCCGCCGTGACGCTTTTGCCATATCATAAGTATAGCATAATTTTTAAATATCTAAAACCATTTTTTTCTTCTATCCGCGTGCGTGCCTTATCGCCCACGGAATATAGTGCCAAATCTGCTCTGCCCACACCGGCCAGAAGTGCCCACCCGGCGCTTCCTCATATGTTATGTCAAGAGAGAGCGATTTTGCAAAGCTTAAATACCTACGGTTATCCTGATACAAAAAATCCTCGGTCCCGCAGAACTGGTATATCGCGGGCATTCCCTTTCCCGCCAACCGCTCGGACAGGTAGAAAATATCGTTCTCGCCCCCGCGTATAGATGGGTTTTCGCCAAACGCGTTTTTTAAAACCTCGCGCTCATGCGCATTTAACCCCTGACTCTTTATAAGCTGCCCCTCAACGTCCATAACGCTTGACAGGCTTCCAATCGTCGCAAACCGCCCGGGGTTTAAAAGACCTATCTTCATCGCGCCAAAACCGCCCATTGAAATCCCCGCAATATGGTTTAGCTCCGGCTTATCACTGAGTCCGAAAAACCTGCGCGATACCTCGAAAACCTCATCTGCAATGTGCGTGTAATAATCCTCACCCTGCGCGGTTTTGCAGTAGAAGCTGTTCTTAGCCTCGGGCATTATAACGCAAACGCCGTACTTCTCCGCAAGCTCCTGAATACGCGTATTAGCACACCAGGTAAGGTAATTCCCGTCAAGCCCGTGCAGCAGCGTAAACACCGGCGCTAAGTTAATATCCGAAACATTCTCGGGCAAAACCACGTTCATCGCGGTCTTAGCACCCAGTATACGCGAATTATATATGCAATTTAAGAGTGCCATAGCTTATTTTCCCCTGTACATATTCTCGACAAACCTGCGCACCATGTCAAGCGCACCCAGCGCCGCAGAGTTTCTTATGCGTGCGCGCTCGCCGGTCCAGTTCATTCTCCGACACCAGCATACGCCGTTTGAGTACACCGCGATGTACACCGTGCCCACCGGCTTTTCCTCGCTCCCGCCGCCGGGTCCTGCAATACCCGTGACGGACACGCCAATGTCCGCACCTAAGTATTCCGCAGCACCGCGCGCCATCTGCTCCGCGCACTGGCGGCTGACCGCGCCGTACTTTTCAAACACCTGCTCTCCTACTCCCAAAAGTACGCTCTTAAGCTCATTTGTATACGTAACGCCGCCGCCTAAAAAGCACTCGGACGAGCCGGGTACATTGGTTATCTTCTGCGATACCAGACCGCCCGTGCAAGACTCAGCCGTCGCAAGCGTAAGTCCCTTTTCTTTAAGCAAATCCACAACCGCAAACTCAAGGCCTTCCACGTCAACGCCGTAGATAAGCTGACCGAATATCTCTTTAAGCTCGGCAATTACCGGGCGCGTGAGCGCATCCGCCGCCTCGTGGCTTTCCGCCTTACCTGTCACGCGCAGCAGTACCTCGCCCTCTTTGGCATACGGCGCAAGGGATGGGTTTTCCATCTTCTCCATCCGCTCGCGAAGCTTTGCCTCAACAGCCGACTCACCCATGCCTATTATCCTTACATTGTGCGATACTATCTCACCGTCAGATAACTTTCTTAAGTATTCCATCGCCCGCTCACGCATCATGGGTACGCACTCGCGCGGAGGTCCGGGCAGCATGATTACATGTACCCCATCCGCGAAAAATGCACATCCGGGCGCGGTGCCCCAGTCGTTTTCAAGCACCGTGCACCCCTCAGGAAGCCACGCCTGCTGCTCGTTGTTTGCAGTCATCTCGCGCCCGACTTTTTTGAAAAAAGCGCGTATTTTATTAAGCTCCTCTTCATGCAACTGAAGCTTTAGTCCAAAGCACTCGGCAAGCGTCTGCTTGGTCAAATCGTCATACGTAGGGCCGAGTCCCCCCGTGGTTATAATAATATCCGCGCGCTCCTTGGCTATCGCAACCGCCGCCTTTAGCCTGCGCGGGTTATCACCCACCACGGTATGGTAGTATACGTTTATCCCGAGCTCGCTCAATGCCTGAGACACCACCTGAGCGTCGGTGTTTGCAATGTCACCCAGCAAAAGCTCGGTTCCCACCGCTATTATTTCAGCACTGTATGCCATAAAGTTTTCACAACCTCAAACAAAAAATTTATACCGTAATGGTTTCAATGCTCTCGACCGCGCGGTCAATGAGCGCGTCAATATCGAGCTTTTGCTCCTCAATCTCCAAATCCTTAAGGCGCGGCTTGGTCTTCGGATGCTTGGGCGTAAAGACCGTGCAGCAATCCTCGTAGGGAAGGATTGAGGTTTCAAACGTATCAATCTTTCGCGCTATGGTAACAATCTCTTCCTTATCCATTCCGATTACCGGGCGCAGCACCGGAAGAGTGCACATCGACGCGGTAACACCCAGCGCCTCCATAGTCTGGCTCGCCACCTGACCTAAGCTCTCACCGGTTATAAGCGCCTTGCAGTTTTTCATGAGCGCGACGCGCTCTGAAATCCGCATCATGAAACGGCGCATGATAAGCGTAAACATATCCTCGCGGCAGCACTCGCGTATCTTCTCCTGAATCTCGGTAAATGGAACTACGGAAATCTCAATCCGTCCGGTAAATACCGAAAGACGGCGCGCAAGCTCTACCACCTTTTCCTTCGCGCGCTCCGAGGTGTACGGATACGAGAAGAAATGTATGCCGTGGAGTGATACACCGCGCTTTGCAATCATGTACCCGGCTACTGGGCTGTCAATACCGCCCGAGAGAAGCAACCCCGCACTTCCGTTTACACCGACCGGCATTCCGCCCGCACCCGGCGACGGATTTGCGTGCACATATGCCGCCCGGTCACGCACCTCAACCTTTACGCACACCTGCGGGTTGTTTACATCCACCTTTAAGTTTGAAAATGTATCGTGAAGCGCACCGCCGACTTCCTTGGAAATCTGTATCGAGGTAAGCGGAAAACTCTTGTCTGACCGACGCGACTCTACCTTGAACGTCTTTTCCTCACCGCCGAGCACGGGCGCCAGATACTCACGTGCGGTGTCAATTATCACGGAAATATCCTTTTCGCACTCCGCTGCGCGGCAAACGCTTACAACGCCGAAAACCTTCTTCGCCGCCTCAAACGCCTTTGCAATGTCCGCATTTTCGTCCTGCGGCTCAACGTATATCGTCGACTGCAGGCAATAGACCTTGAAGTTTCCGCATGAGCGCATGCGCCAGCTTATATTCTTTATAAGTCGGCTTTCAAAAACACCGCGGTTGAGTCCCTTCAAAACAATCTCGCCCAATTTTAAAAGCAATATCTCTCTCATCTTTTTATCCCCTTTTTGAAATCTCACTTATCGCGGCAATAATCGCATCCGCATCCTGACAGGTTGTGTCCCGTCCCGCGCTTATACGTATCGCCGAGTCAATCACCTTTACCGGCACTCCCATTGCCGAGAGCACATGGCTTCTCTTTCCCTTGCTGCACGCAGAGCCTGAGGATACGTAAATCCCGCGCTGCTCAAGCATGCGCATGACCACCTCGCTCGGATAACGGCTTGGCGATACGCTGAGGATATGCGGCGCATCGCTTCCCGCTATAACCTCAACACCGGGGAGCGCATTAAGCTCCTCACGCATTTTGCCTATTGCCTGCGCCATATTTTCACGCCATGCTTTTCCGTTTGCATACCACTCATTGCACGCGGCTGAAAATGCCGCAATAAGCGGTACCGACTCAGTGCCCGAGCGCATACCGCGCTCCTGACCACCGCCCAAATTCCGCGGCGCAAGCCTTACTCCCTTTTTAACGTATATCGCGCCGATACCCTTGGGCGCGTTTATCTTGTGCCCGGAAACGGTTATTATATCAGCACCCGTGTCACCGAGCGCACCGTCGAGCTTGAAAAACGCCTGAACCGCGTCGGTATGAATAAGCGTATTTTTATTTTTCTCACGCACCGCGCGGCAAATATCCGCAATCGGGTTTTTTGCACCCACTTCGTTATTTACGCTCATTACGGATACAAGAGTTGTATCCTCGCGCACAGCCGCGCAAACATCCTCTGCGCGTATGTGTCCGCTCGAATCGGGTTTTATATAGCTTATCTCCCAGCCGTCTGCCTCAAGCCTTTTCATCGGCTCAAGCACGGATGCATGCTCGCAAGCTCCGGTTATAATATGCCGTCCGCGCCGTGAATTTGCCTGCGCCGCACCGAATATCGCGAGATTATTCCCCTCGGTTCCGCCACCTGTGAAATACACCTCAGCCTTTCCGACACCCATGCATTTTGCAACCTCTTCACGCGCAGACTCTATAATCCTTTCACCTTCTATCCCCAGCCCGTGGAGCGAGGACGGATTTCCAAACCGCTCACGCATCGCGTCCACCGCGGCATCCGCCGCCGCCTGCGATACCCGCGTCGTCGCGGCATTATCCAGATATATCATATGTGCACCTCACATAAATTACCTTTTCCTTTCTATATTATAATCCAAATATCTGAATAAATCTATATAAAGTTATTGTAATTTCAATTATTTTTTGCTATAATATTATGCGTAATTTTTTAAAACACGCATGTTTTGCAATTTTATAAATACTTACGTATCGGAAAGGAATGTCTCTATGTCGGGAAAAATCATCCTCGGTGCCCAGTGGGGCGATGAAGGTAAGGGTAAGTTTATTGATATCTTTGCCTCCCAGGCGGAATATGTTGTTCGCTCTCAGGGCGGAAACAATGCAGGTCATACGGTTATTGTAAATGACGATGTATATAAGCTGCATGTAA
>JAZTXE010000015.1:0-1525 GCA_045636205.1 Eubacteriales bacterium | reverse complement strand
CTGCTTTTTCTTTGTGCAAAAACAAAGTCGGATGTGCTTGTCGTTTAATAAAAACCAAAAGACCGGGGCGGGGATGTAATCCGCTCCGGTCGTAAACTATATTTATTTCCTCGCTAATTTTGCATATTGCGATGGAGAAACTCCGCACTTTCTTTTAAACAATTTTGAAAAATAATGTATCGAACTGAACCCCAGATAATCCGCAATTTGCGAAACGTTGAGGTTGCTCTCCTCAAAAAGCCGCTTAGCTTCGCTCATCTTCAGTCCGATAAAATACTCTATGGGTGCGGTATTGCACCGTGCAGCGCAGATGCTTTTAAGCTTTGAAACGCTTATTGAGAACGCGTCGGCGATTTCAAGTAATGTAAGCTTTTCGCCGATATTCTCCTTTAAATATTCAGTCAGCTTAACAAAAATCTTTTCGTCATAACACGCGGGTTCTTTCGTGCTTTTAAGCAGGCTTATCAAAAAAAGCTCAATTTTATTTTTTACTTCCTGCACGGTCAGCTCATCCGTTCCATCCTTAATTGAAAAGCCGAAATCGTCAAATTCACGGTTCCACACAAGTATATCAAGAGCCGAGCTTACTATATCGCGCAGCATTTCGTGCTGACGCGAGGAAAGAGTTATAACGCGCTTATAAAGTCCCTCAAGCGCAGGCGAACCAGACGAGAAAGTAAGAATAAAAACCTCTGCAGTATTGCGCTCAACACTGCGATTTACCGAATCATGCGGGAAAACAACCAATTGCCCGGGATTTAAATCAAACACCTCATCGTCAATCATTACCCGATACAAGCCGGATTCCACATAAAAAATCTCATCAAATCCGAGTTTTTCACCATCATCAAAATGTTGCTGTAAATTGCGGTGATATGCTGAAACCAGGGTGTTTACGCGCACGGGCGCAGGCAACGGAATATGAACGTAATTATGCAATTTTTCCCACCTCCTCGTTTTTAACCGATAGTGCAAAAAAAACGCGTATAGTGCAAAGACCGCGTAGGCATATAATAATAGAATAAAGGTGCGTAATCGTTGTTTTTTGTAAATAATACAACAAAATAGTGCGTACGTCAAGAGAGGAGTAGGATTAAATGAAAAAAGGAAGATTTATAAAATTAGTATCAGCGTTGCTCTCCGCAAGTATGCTCTTTGGCATGCTTCCGATGAGCGCCTTTGCAAATGATACGCAGCTTGATTCTGCAGCTGTCCCGCTTTATCCGACGGTGATTAATTTCACCAACGGCGGCGCGGACGGTGATGTAACGCTGTTGTCGACCAACCGTTCCACCGGTGTACAGACCGGAAGCTTCAAAGACGCGACAATAGAAGCTTACGGCTATGAAGTCGTTGTCGGTAAAAACGGTGCCGGAACTGACTATATACACACCCAAAGTATAGTCGCAGCAGCAAACTATGTTTATGTAACAAACACTAATGCTGACCATTTTGCACCGCTTGCAATAAAAGTCCCCGCAGGTACGTACAGAGTGTTCATGAAAACACCTGCAGGAACCCTCCC
>JAZTXE010000014.1:0-18002 GCA_045636205.1 Eubacteriales bacterium | reverse complement strand
GGGCATGCTGTCATTAATCTTGCGAGCGGTATGGATTATCTTGGAAAGCCCCGGATAGTCGCCGACCAAGAACCACGGGTCAACCGAAATACAGTGACCGCCAACGCCCGGACCCGGGGTCAGGATGTTAACACGCGGGTGTTTGTTTGCGATGCGGATGATTTCATAAACATCCATGTTATCGCTGCGGCAGATTTTTGCAAGCTCGTTTGCAAAGGCGATGTTAACGTCACGGTATGTGTTTTCAACTACTTTGGTCATCTCCGCGGTGCGGATGTCGGTAACGACAATTTCGCCCTTGCAGAATGAATTGTACAGCGCTTTTACCTTCTCGCCAATCTCTAAAGAATCCGCGCCTATGGTGCGTGAATTGTGCTCAAGCTCATAGACCATGTTGCCCGGGATAATGCGCTCGGGCGCGTGGACAAGGTGGATATCCTCGCCGATTACAAAGTTATTTTCTTCAATAATCGGGCGGACAAATTTATCAATCGTGCCCGGTGCGACCGTGGATTCAATAACCACAACTGCACCTTTGGGGCATACATCCATGACGTTTTTGACCGCTGTTATTACATAGCTTGCGTCTATCTTCTTGGTGAATTTATCATAGGGGGTAGGTACTGCGACAATATACGTATCGGTTTTCTGATAGTCAGTAGAAAAGCGGATGCCGGCGTTTACCGCATTTTCAAACAGAGCGTCCAGACCATCTTCCTCAAAGGTTGTGCGACCTGCGTTGAGTTCGGCGACCAGCTCCTTGTTAAAATCCGTTCCTACAACGTCCACCCCGTGGGCGGCAAACATTAGAGCTGTGGGCAAACCGATATAACCAAGACCTACTACATTTAACATGGCAATCTACTCCAATTTCATTTGTTATTAAACGTTACACATTAATATACCATGAAAACACAAAAATGTCAAAAAATTCGAGTTTATTTTATTATAAAAAAATGGTAGCACGATATTGAAAGCCTTTCCAGAATATGGTATGATATATTTAATAGCAGAAACTATTCTGCATAGAATAATAAAAAGGAGAAATTAATATGAAAAGGCTTTTATCCGCGCTTCTCACATTATCAATGTTACTTGCTGTTGCAGTTCCGGCTTTTGCTGCGGGAACCGCGCGCACTCCGGAGAGAGTGGTAATGCTCGTGTCAAATACGTTCTACCACGATGGCGAAGAAGTTAATCTTATCTATAAGCTCAGGTTTGATGAGTGCTGGGGCACTGTTGAGTATCCGGGCTGGGGTTCAATCCCGGTAGTCAGAGAGGGTTCCAAAATGCATGTGGAATTTGCCGAGGGTGATTTTGGAAAGACATTCCACGAAACCTATCCGATGAGAAAAGAGAAGGACTATTACGGCGATGAGGTTTACGTATACTATGACCCGGCGACAAACGAAACCGTCCGTGAGGTTCTTGACTTAAAGATGAATTATCAGTGGATGGATAACGAGTTCCACCTTTTGGGAACCGATGATAAGGGTGACGAGGTCGCAAGCGGATATGCCTTCGGTGCCAAGGGCAATGACGAATACTGGTACAGAATGTATAACGGCTTTAAGGATTATAAGTTTGACACGGTGTACAGTGACCATTATCTGACTTTGGATATGCCGTCTCTTTACTATGCAATAGGAATAAATGACAATCAGGTAAACCAGTTTATTAAAAACGGTGTTATCACATTCCCTGCACCTGCAGGATGCAATCCGCAGGAGTACACATGGTCATGCACATTCCCGTGCAGCAATATGCGTGCGATACTGATGGAGGGCTATAACACGGTAGACTATCATGCGCCCAGCACATGGGCCGCAGAGAATGTCAAGCGTGCGGATGAAATTCAGATAACCGGTGACTTGGTCGACGCTTTTGGAGACACATATTACCTTAACAACATAACCCGCGGCCAATTTGCATCAATGATTGTAAATACCATAAAGGCGGCTGGGAATGTAGATACCGATGCAATTGCACAGAATGCATATGAAAACCGCGAGGTTAATTTCTATGACGTATACTATTCAATGGATGTAGGTCCGGAAATCTATGCTGCGGCTGCTATGGGTATAGTAAACGGTGTGGGCGACGGTGAATTTGCGCCGGATAATTATATCACACGTCAGGAAATAGCAGTTATGTTCTACCGCGCTCTTAAGTACATTGAAGCAAAAGGCGGGAAGAAGTATGTAACAGGCATAAGCACCGACATATCCGCATACTCTGACCGAGGTAAGGTTGCAAGCTGGGCGGCAGACGGCGTAGGTGCGCTTGTTAATTTGAAAATTATAAACGGAATCACCGCGACTGAGATTTCACCGGTTACCAACACTACAACAGAACAGGCAATTACGCTTGCCATGCGAGTGTATGACCTTCTTAAATAAAAGCTGACACAATAAACGGTATCACTGACACAGTTTTTTTCGGGTCGTGATTTGAAAGTATCCTTATTTGCATTGTGTTTATTTGGGATAGGATATATACTTTACTTGGAGGTGATATTGTGATAAACCGTGAAATTCTGGATGTTCTCATGCCGATATCGGATGAAGAAAAAAAGATTCTCGACGGACAAAACGGGATAGACAGCAGTATTTACACTGAAAATGATGGCAAAATTGTAAGCGTTAAAAAACTTCTCGGCAATGGCGAGATAATAAAAATCCGAACGCATACCCGTTTCGTTCATTTTCCGGAGCATACCCACGACTTTGTTGAGTGCGTGTACATGTGTACGGGAGAGACCACGCATATAATAAACGGCAGACAATTGAATCTCAAAGAGGGGGAACTCCTTTTCCTTGGGCAAAACGCTAAGCAGGAGATACTTCCGGCAAAAGAGGGCGATGTTGCGGTCAATTTCATAATACTGCCTCAGTTCTTTTACAAAACGCTTGAAATGCTCGGCTCGGAGGAGACACCTATCAAGAATTTTCTGGTCGAGGCACTTTTCAGGAATGAGAACCCCGGATACCTGCATTTTAAGGTTGCGGATGTTCTTCCGGTGCAAAACCTTGTTGAGAATTTGTTGTGGTCGTTGATTGGAAAATCATCTAACAAACGAAATATAAATCAGACGACTATGGGACTCCTTTTTATGCAGCTTTTAAATCATACGGATAAGCTCGCGTATAATTCCAAAGAGGAAGCAGCGGTGCTGAGTATTTTTAAATATATAGAGGAAAACTATAAAAAAGGGAGCCTCACCGAAGCGGCGAAGCTCATGCACTATGATTTTTATTGGCTGAGTCACGAGATAAAAAATCAGACCGGCAAGACGTATACCGAGCTTTTGCAGGAGAAACGTTTGTCTCAGGCCGCGTATATGCTTAAAAACACACGTATAGGAGTTGAGGAAATTTCCGCAGCGGTGGGTTACGAAAACAAAAGCTACTTTTACAGGCTGTTTAATGCAAGGTTCGGAATGAGTCCTAAGAAGTATCGTGACAATGTGAAAACTTAATCAAACAGGGATGAATTGTCAAACTAAGTGCAACACTTTTTAAGGCAAGCATCAAATAAATCCACAGGATTTTGATAATGAAAAACTTTCTTGGGCCTGGCGTTAATCAACGCCAGGTTCTTTTTTAAAGTAGCAGGGCTAGCTCTGGAAAGATTTCTACCTTTAGGATAGAATTCTCGAAGCAAACCATTAAGATTTTCATTTGTTCCTTTTTGCCAAGCGCAGTATGGATCAGCAAAATAAACGCTGCAATTCAAGTTTTCTTCAATACTTTGCCAGTTAGCAAACTCTGTTCCTCTGTCGCAAGTAATGGTCTTAACTGCTCCATCAGGAAATTGTGATAGAGCTGAAACAATTGCTTTTGCCATTGTTTCAGCATTTCGGTTAGGCATCTTAACAGCTATGTAATACCGTGTTTGTCATTCTGCTAATGTAGCAAAACAAACTTTCGATTTTCCTCTGCCCGAAACAACTGTATCAGCTTCCCAGTGACCGAATTCCAATCTCTTGTATATACTTTTATCTCTTTTGCGTATTGTCTTACCGAGATTGAATTTACCGTGAGTTTCTTTTTTTTCTCGTTTTTTTCCTTTTCTTCGTAATACTTTCAGGTTTACATCAATGTATCTCTCGTATATCCAGCGTTATATTGTTCTAACAGATGGCATACTTAATTCACATGGTGTATTTGCAATTTATTCCGGTGACCATGTGAGCAATAGTTTCTCTTTTATGTATTCCAGTTTTTCGGAATCTTGAAACATCCCTCTATGGCAATATTATCTTCGCGACAAATGTTTCTTTTGTGCCGTATACGGATAATATGTGGGTATGTCGTACATATGTGTACGATTCCGATTCAGTTCGCGAGATACCGTACTGACGTTCCTTCCGATGAGTTTCGCTATCTTTCGATAACTGTAGCCTTTTATGTAAATATTCACGTAGACAACACCGTTCTTCTATGGCAAGATGTTTGTAGTTCATATATTTCTCTCCTTGTAGTTTATTGTGTGGTTACTTTATGCTACCAGAGATTTATATGAACTTTCAATTTCTTCAAGTGTTGCACTTGATAGTATAACTCACCGTTATAAAAAACACTGCAGAGTGTATTTGCACTCTGCAGTGAAAAGAATGTTAACTTATTTTTTGTAAGCTTCGTAAACCTTGTGGAAGGCTTCGGATACCTGAGCGACAGTTTCGTCGGTCCAGGTTTCAAACGGATAGATGATGATGGTATCATCAAGAGCCTTCTTGCAGTTGGGCAGATCCTCAAGAGAATAAACCTTGCTTGCGTCACCCTTGTACTCAGGTGCAGACCACGGAAGTGAGCTGGTGCCGAATACTTTGCGGTTTAAGTACCAGTCAAACTCGTAAACGGTTGCGGCATAACGCGGGTTTGCGTAGAGACCTTCAGCGGTAAGCGCATCACAGAACTCTTCCTTGGTGCAGTTCATGTTTGCGCCGTCAAAGAGGAGACGGAAGAACCAGTAAGAGGGCTCGCCACCTTCGAGAATCGGGGTGGGTCTCAGGCAGGGAATGTCAGCAATTGCATCGGAAATTTTTGCGATGACTTCGCGACGTGCCTTTGCAATCGGGAACATCTTCTGAATCTGAACGCGGCCGATAGCTGCGCCCATTTCATCAAGGTTAAAGTTGAGGGAAGCGGAGCAGTTAGAGCTTCCTGCCGGCAGACCAAAGGGCTTGCCGCGGTCGGAGTTCTGACGAACCTTCCAGTATGTATCCTCATTGGTGGTGAATACCAGACCACCCTGACCGCCGGTGCAGGTGTGCTTACCGAACATCATGGAGAAGCCTGCAACATCGCCGAAGGTACCTACCGGCTTGCCGTTGATTGCAGCGCCGTGTGCCTGAGCACAGTCCTCAATAACTTTTATGCCGCGCTCCTTAGCGAATGCGCAGATTGCTTCCATATCAGCCGGCTCACCTGCGATATGAGCAACGATGATAGCTGCGGTACGGTCGGTAACGACCTTCTTGATGCCTTCTAAGCTGATGTTAAATGTATCCGGCTCAGAGTCTGCAACAACAGGGATGCAGTTTGCCATAACGATAGGCATCATTCCGCCCGGATCAGTGATCGGGCCTACAATTACTTCTGAATAGGGCTCGGGCTCCATAGCGCGAAGTGCTACGAAAACAGAGGTGGTGCCGGAGTTTACGCCGTCAGCATAACCGCCACCGAGGAGCTCGGAAAATTCTTTGCCGAGTGCATCCTCTTCGGGACCGCCGTAACCCGGAGCTACGCCTTTTGCAATAGCTTCGTCCATAACACGGTTTGCAGCAGCTTTTTCTTCTGCGCCGAAGTGACCGCGGACCGGCAAAGACTTAATAGCCGGAGTTCCGCCATTGATTGCAAGAGCTTCTTTGTTTGCCATGATAAAAAACACTCCTTATATATTTTTATTTGTAATATCTGCTGATTTACTATTACACAGAAATTTTAACATTCTTTTACCGGAATGTCATTGAACTATTTTACATTTTATTTATCTTTTGTGATTGATTTTGCGCGCGTGATACGTTAAAATATAATTGTAAAATGGTGTTTTACTTAAATTTTATGATGAGGTGACTGATATGGTTAAAGCGCAAGTTTTATTGGATACCATTTCCAAGGTTAAGGATTTTGTAAACGTTTTGGTCGGATGCCCTTATGATGTGGACTTGGTTTCGGGCAGATATGTAATTGATGCAAAGTCGATTATGGGTCTGTTTAGCCTTGATTTATCAAAGCCGATTGAACTTAATGTTCATGCCGAAGAGGGCGAGTGCAAGGAGATTATGCAGAAAATCAATCCGTTTCTTGCCTGAGTTTGTTGACTTCAATCTGTATTTTCGGGTATAATAGCAAATAAGCGAGTAAGCCAGACAGTCGCGGGCACAGTGCCGAAAGGCCGTGCACGAGGAAAGTCCGAGCTCCATAGGGCAAGGATAACGGGTAACGCCCGCCGAAGGCGACTTCAGGAATAGTGCAACAGAGATATACCGCCGCGCATACGTGCGGTAAGGGTGGAAAGGCGAGGTAAGAGCTCACCGGCAGCCGGGAGACCGGCTGGCCCTGTAAACTCTATCCGGAGCAACACCGCAGCGGGGGCACATGGCTGGCCCGGCCGCTCCCCCGGGTGGCTTGAGCCGTAGGGCAACCTGCGGCCTAGATAGATGACTGTCAAATACAGAACTCGGCTTACAGGCTTGCTCGCATATTTATTAAATGAAGAAGAGGACATTGCGAAAAACATCGCAATGTCCTCTTTTATATTACGTACCGTGCCGAAGCTTTACTGGCAGCCGCAGCCTTTTCTCTGGTTGTCTCTTCCGCAGTTGTCATCATTTGATATGGTTTGCTGCGGAGCGCAGGACGGGAAAAATTCATCCATGGGGAATTTAATTTTTCTGAACAAATCACACGGACTGTCCTCGCTTGAGCTTACGCACTCCTTGGTAGGCATGCAGAAATCGTAGCTGGGAATAAGAAGCTGAGAGTCACGCTCCAAGCGGACGATTGAGAACTGGCCAAGCGTGCAGAACATGCGCTTGCAGTCGCCTCCTATAACGATTTCATCATCAAAGAAATCAGTGATACAGCTCGGGACCTCGCAAAGGTCATCGCAGCTGCAGTGACAGTCGCATACATCGCAGAGCTTTACATTTAAACAAATCGGGTCAACCGCTTCGACGATGGCGGTCGGCATATTGCTTGCAGATGACGTTTTCGTCTCAGCACAGCAGGTGGATTTTGAACTGAATACGCGCACACTTCCTTCGCTGCCATAGAGAATGACTCGCTTGTCGTATACGGCAAGACCGTGAACGGTAGCGGAACGGTTGGAGCAGTGATATGCGTCAGCGGTAATGCGATAGAAGAACTTGATGTCAACGGTGTAGAAACCGCGGTTGAAAGCTACTTCCTGAACGTCTATGGATGTCCAAAGAAGCTCGGCTTTGTTGCATTTTACGTTAACTGCTCGGTCTATAATTTCCTGCGAACAGCGCGTGGGGTAAACACGGAGATCCTCGATACATTCTTTGTCGCGGCAGGAATCATAGATTCTGTTGGTATGGATACATACGGCCTCTTTTACGCACGGCGGCGTGCCGTGGATAGGACCGGGCAAAACCTTATCAGGCATTGCAATACCTCCCGTATAGAGTTTTGAAGTTTTACTTCACTATTATTGTATGCGGAAGGTTGAAAGCTGTGCCAAATTTAAGGAGTACGTTTTTTCTTAAACCATGCGATTGCACAGAAAAGTACCGGAATAATAAGTTGAAGTGGAATTATAAGTGAGAGTGTCAGGTTGCTCTCTAAGGACTTGCGCAGGTACATAGTGTTTCGGTACAAAAGCTGAGTCATGCTGATTGAGAGAAGGGAAAGCGGGATAAGATGGGCGCGAAAATTGGTTTGCTTGAAAAGATGCGCAATTGCGCGGGATAGGAAGTAAAGCCCAATAGCTGTACGGAAGAATATGAAAAAGGCAGAAGCTATTGAGGTTACAATTTCCATGTGCTGAATAAAACCGCCGACATTTCGGATGGAGAGGACTGTAAAAACCGGATAAAATTCGGATGCTGTCACAGATTGACCGAGCGTTGCAACAGTAGATAAAGCTATCAGGCATACGGCGGCTGAACCTATTATTACTCCCAAAAGGATACCGCGTGCGCGACCTTTTTTATTTTTCTTTATATTATGCAAAAGTGCGACCAGCAGGATACTTCGCCCGAAGTGATTTACAAATACTGACATAGCTGAGCGAGCAACCGGTGAAATTCCGTTCGAAAAGATTGGTGTAAGTGTATCTGACTTTACAAAACCTATTCCAAAAAACAGGAAATAAATAAAGACAAAAGCGATAAAAGGTGTAAGAAGGCTTGCACATCTTGCAAGGACTTCTATGCCCGAGCGCAGCACATATGCGGAAAGAAGAAGTAGAAGCAGAGGTATTATCATCTGCGGGGTTTTGGACAGGGCGGTTAGCTGGGTAAACTTGCCGAAATCTGCTACGGATGAAGCTATACTTAAAAATGAATACAGCGCAAGCAGAATTGTTATGATGAATGAAAGCGGACCGCCCAAAGCTTGTTTTAAAAGGGTAAAGAAATCCGTATTTGGGTATTTGTCTGAAACTTTGGATATAAAGAACCAAAGAAGACATGACGCAACCGCTGCAAGTATATAAGCAATCCATACATCACGGCCGGCGTTTACTCCGTATAGGACGGAAAAACAGTTGGTCATTACATATAATATTGTCAAAATGCAAGCTTGACGGTTAGTGATGCTCTCTTTTCCCATGCTCATTCTCCTTGATGTCTTAGTGCATAAACAGAGATATCATGCCACTCAGTGACGAGCCGACTGTATCAAAGTCCATACCCGCGCTCGCGGGAATACAGCTTAGCACGGCTAAGATACTCAGTGTGATATATAAGTTTTTTTCACTGCGGCTGAGTTGATGCCTGCGAGTGATGTATTCGAATACTGTAAATATTAAATAAACCGCGGTGGTTATAATAATATTCATTTTTAATTACAGCATCCTTTCTTCATATATAGTGCGAGCTGGTTTAGTTAAAGGTGAGCGTGTATTTGGTCATTCCGGCGCTGTTTAAGCTTACACGCACATCCCAATTTACGGGAATAGTCTTTATGATGTTATCGCGGTTTGAATTATTCTTGTTCCACCACTCAGGAGATGCGACTTCAATAGCGTGTGACCAATTGAGTATATCACCTAAATCTTCGGTACGTATGCGCTCGCCTAATGCTTGCATACGTGCGTATACTGCACGTTGGGCAGCTTTGCCGATTTGCGCCTGCGTATTTTCGTCCATCAGATTGCACTTTCCGGATGTGCGACTCAGGGATACTGAGATTTCTGATTTGATTTTTATTTCGGGTTTTCCGCCCGTGAACTCGGCTTTTGTCGAAATCCGGTTTTGCGAGATTTCGAGGGATACATTCAGTTCCGGCGTGACTTGTATATCGGGAAGATAGCCACCCGGGGAGTTTTCCGTAAGAAGAGAATATATAACCGTTTCATCCCCGGATAAAAAGCCGGTTAGTTTGCCGGAGTTAAAAACCGCGCTACCATTTAGTTGGGGAATATTGTCATTGTTGAGTGTTATTGTGGGAAGTATAAAACTGTCAGAAAAGGAAAGAGTTCTGTAAAGCTGCCATATCTCGGTAAGATTAAAGTGGCGCGATGGCTTTTGATTATCAAAAATATCCATTATGTGGTCAGTTACCATAGTAGCTTTCGGAAGCTTTGCGCTGAGCACATCCTCTGCGGATGTCCCGCGTGCAACCACTACGGCCACATTCAGATATACGTCTTGAGCACGGCTGAAAACATCAAGGATTTCAGCGAGCTCCTCCTTGGCTACGTTTTCGCTGATTATGGCGAGTTGAAAATGTCCCCAGTACAGCTTTTTACCTGCATGCCCTATCGCGGAGCGTATTGCGTCAAAAAGATTAGTGCCGCGCGTTTTTGTTACGATACCGGCAGATGAACCTTCTTCGGGTGAGCCTTTTACCTCAAGCGTTTCGATGCATACGGAGTACTCATCTTCGAGTTTGTCAACCGCCAGTCCGAATACATAGTCCTGCATGTTGACTTCCGTGTAATCCCAACAGCCAGTGCAAAGGGAAAGAACAACGCTCATGCAAATAAATATAATAGCAGCTTTCTTCATCGTTTTCTCCTAACAGTTCGCCGCAGGCGAGTCAAGTTTTGCCTCTGAATCATTTCCGGTCGCTTGCGCATTGTCCACCACGGAGAGCGCACGTATACATCCTTGGTTTGCTGTGGCTTGAGTGCGGTCAGGTAGCCCATATATTCAATGCCGAAGGAGCGAAGCGATGCCATATGGACCATGCTTATGAGAGCGGCTAAAGAAAAACCGTATATTCCGAGTGTTGCACTGAGAATTAGAAAGAGGATTCTCAGCACGATTATTTCCTGCTCGAGCTTCGGTGTCAGAAATGAGGTTATACCGCATATTGCAACGATTATTATCATCTCGGCGGATACGATTTTGGCGGTAACTATGCTTTGTCCCAAAACTATTGCGCCGACTGTACTTATTGTTCCGCCTATTGGTTTGGGTAAGCGCACACCGGCTTCTCGTATCAGGTCGAAAAGCACCAGTAGTATTACCATTTCAACCACTGCCGGAAACGGTACCGAGTTGCGGGAGTTTACGATACTTATCAAAAGGTTTTTTGGTATCATTTCCTTGTGATAGCAAATGAGTGCTACATACATTGCGGGGAGACTTACAGTTATAAAAAAAGCCAGATAGCGCAGAATTCGCACAAATGTGGAAAAAAAGTAATGCGTGTAATAATCCTCGGCGGCTTGGAAGTTCTCTAAAAAGAGGAAGGGGAGAGTGAGCGCAAAAGGTGTTCCGTCACATAATACAGCTATGCGGCCTTCAAGTAATTTTGCCGCCACAACATCCGGACGCTCGGTCGAGCCGATTGTTTTAAAAGGAGATAGCGGTGCATCGCGTATTATCTCGGCAAGATAGCTTATATCCAAAGCTGAGTCTATCTCAAAGGAGTTAAGGCGTGACATAAGCTCATCTAAAATGCTTTGGTCTGCCAAACCGTCTATATAGGAAATGCATATACGCGTTTTTGACATTTTACCGATTTCAAGCATTTTGAATTTGAGGTTCGGATTTTTAATTTTCCTGCGGATAAGTCCGACATTTGATACAATAAGTTCGTTGAAACTCTCCTTAGGTCCGTTTACCGAGTTTTCGGTTTCAGGGATTGACACACTGCGCGTATTGTACTTTTTGGAGTTTACGGCTATCGCCTTTCGGCTTCCCTCAAGCAGCACAACCGTGTCACCTATAAGGATGTTTTTTATCAGTTCGTCAAGTATATCCTTGGTTTTTACTTCGTCACCGTGTACTATTTTTTGAAAGACAGTATCAGCTAAAGTGGGAAGCGGCACTACGTCTTCAAAACGCGCGGTAATAAGTGGCTTTACAACATTTTGGTCTATTATGAGGTTGTTTACCAAAACCTCGGTGTAAATGATATAGCCGCGAAGGGAAGGGGTAAAGCGGTTTTCAAATTCACGGAATATGACTGTATCATCATTTTTCAGTGCCTGTCGAAATAAGTCAACATCGTCTTTTAAGTTTCCGGAAAGGCGGATGTTTGTTAAATCTGTATGCGCATCAATTTTTATTTTTGGCATTGTAACACCTCCGACGGAGTGTGGTTGATAATATGTGTAATAGTTTGCCAATCAAAGGAAGAAATATTCGGATTAAGATAAATAAAAAGAACCTTTCCGTTTTTGAACAGGTTCATAAAAAACGGACAATAGACAAACACCCCCCTGATGTAGGATAATACATCAGGGGGTGTATCTATGCCAAGACATTATCAGCACACATTAAAGCTTTTACCGCAAATCAAGGAAATGCTCAAACAAGGGATGACACAGAAAGAAGTAGAAAATGCACTTGGATTGGTTGGAGACAGACCGATTCATCAGCTTCTAAATCGAGAACGCAAGAAAGAACTGCAAGGAATACCAAAGCAGAGAGGAAGAAAAGCGGCGAAAACATTACAAGAATACAAATATGAAAACAAGCGGTTAAAAATGGAAAATGAGTTGTTGCGGGATTTTCTCTTACTCACAGAAAGGAAGTGAGAACAAGTGTAAAATATATGGTAATCTATCGACATAAAGACAAATATTCAATCAGTGAAATGTGTAGATTCTTCGCTGTATCACGAAGTGGATATTACGGGTGTGTATCACGAATGGATATACCGTCAGGGGATCTGCCACTAACAGAAAAAATATGCGAATGCCAAAAAAATGTGGCAAGACATATGGTTATCGTAGAGTACATAACATCGTATCTTTTACCCTTACCAAGTATTCTGAGACGTACACATTCGGCTTGCAAAGTATAAATTCAAACACATGTGACATTTCTGCTGATCTTGATCCTGCTATATTATTTTATAATAACGGCGAAAGCAATCCTCTGCTCTATTACACTTACACAACCTACAACTACGCAGAAATGAGTGTAGCAAAAAATGCAGGTGGTTGGTATGCATTTGATATGGCTGTCGATTATGACGGAGAATATACCCCTGTTGTTACGACGGCTGCGGAGCATTTAACGGATGACTATAAAGTATATCTCATACCGGCAAGCGTAGTCGGAACAACAAATGAGGTAGGGAATATAAACACCGCGATTTCCAGCACTAAGTATTGGCTCGGAGATGTAACAGGAAATAACGATAAAACTACAAACCCGAATAACATCCGAATAGAAACACCAACGACGTTATCTGCAAAATCACTGAGCAAGGGTACTTACAAGCTTGTTTTGGTAGCTGAAACGGCACGGACGTACGGCACCAAAATCGGTACTACAGATATAGAATTTTCTAGAATGAAAGTTTCAAGCTTCACTCTCGCCCGCACCGGCGAGCCGACTGTAGACCCGATTACCATGATGTTAGACGCTACAACTTGGAACTACGATACTAAAGAATTTTATAACGAAACGAACTACACGATAGATACGTCAGCTACCACCGCGACGGTTAAAAGAGTCAATAACGGAAACGTAAACTTCTCCATTCCGCAGGGAGAGCAACTGGTAATTAATTTTTATGCAGAGGTTGCGGGTGATTACGAGCTTGTAATTTACTCAGCTGAACACTCGGATTACGGTCTCAACGCTGAGATTTTGGTTAACGGCAATCCAGTTGGCAAAATTCATAATGACAACAATGTATCAGAACCCAAGGATTATTTCTACAACAAGGGATTCGGCAAGGTTGCTTTGAAAGAGGAAGGCAACACCATTACGATAAAAGGTCTTGCACCGGATACCATAAAGAGCGGCAGTACTGAAGAAACTAAACGTGCGGGAAATGTTAGCTTCTATTTGAACGCAATCAAGCTTACCCCGGCAGGCGAAGAAGCGGTTGTAAAGGGCATTGAAATTTTCGGTGATAACACTAAAGTCACCGCAAAGGTCAAGATGTCAGACGGCACTGAGCTGATGGTGCTAAAATCGCATACGGCTGCGCATCAGATCCAGCAGGCGCAATCAAGGTTGATGAGAATACCGACGTTATAACCGCAGACGCGACAGGACGTGCGGTTGTTGAGGCTGAGTATAAGGTATACGACGATAAATTAAAGGATTATATTGTATACCAGGATCAGATAGAGATTGCGGTAACCAACGACGATATCTTCGGAAACGTATATGCGTACATTGAGGAAGGCTCAAACAATGTGGTATTCCTCGGCGGACTTAAGAAAATTGCAGGCTACAGCAAGGTCGGCTTCTATGTATTTGAAGGAACATCAGGCAACACATGGGATATGGACATGGTTGCAGATTATGCAAAAACCTTGACGACCGATAAGGTATACGAGCAGATTGCGGCAGCCGGAGAAACATATGGCGCAAGCGATTTTTGTGCAACCGGCGGACATATCTTCTTTGTTGAGAAAGAAATTGCAGCAGGCAAGACTGTTAAGCGGGTATAAGGTTGACGGCGCGCTGGCGCTGCACATAATAAACCTTGCAGATACCATTCCGGAAGAGCTGTGCAAGGTAGCGCACGGTGATGAAATTAAAAACTTTACGCCGGACGGAGTGAAGCTGCCGGAGTCAACGTTGAAAATAAAGATGGATGAAGGAATGAACCCACAAACAGCCGTGATGCGAACTCCTGAGACGGATGTTGAGATACCCCTTGAAATGAAGCTTAGCCACGGAGCAGCAACTATAACTCTGCCGGCAAATGTATTCTCAGGATATGGATTGGTGACTGTTGAGTTGAAGCATTAAATTTGCGATATATCCTAAAGAATTACAGCATCATTCACAACAAACAAGAACTATAGGAATTTAACTTCCCTGTACGCCGTTTTGCTGTATAACGAAAACCAACTTCACTAAGCAGGTGGTTGCAAAAAAAGGCTTTTGCCGATGAGAAGAAAAAAGCCTTCTCCTTGAGGTAGCTGTAGAGCAGTTTTGCAAGTGTCAAGTAATTCAGTGGACTTTCAGTCCGGCCAGTAGTCATGATTATTTCACCTTGTCAAAGCTCGGGTTGAATGCGTAGAAGTTTTTGGAGTCTAAATGGTCTTGCACCTCGCGCAGTGCTTCACCGAAATTAGTAATTTAAGGAGAAGATCGAAATCATTGGTGGGAGAAGACGTTTGCGCATTTTAAAACTAGTATGATTTTTGTCCAATGTGTTCTTTATAAAGCTCAACCAATTTATCCTGCAGGGCGATACAGTCTTCGTAAATACTTCGCAGCTCCTCGGCTGAATAATATTCTTTAATGCACCGATCAGCCCGTGTTTCTTTTCCCATAAAGTCCTTTCCGAAAACAATGAAGTTTATATCATAATTATTGTGCATGATAAAGCGAAAATCTCCATTTTCTTTACTCTTCATCAAGCATACGTTAACAGGATAAGTTTTGCTTCCGCCTGTGTTCAATGTCAATATATCCACAGATTTACACTTTGACAGGTGCAAAAAATCTTCATGTTCCAATTGCAATTTATAATAATCAAAGCCAATATCAAAGTGAAATTCCTGATTGTTTTTATGCAAAATCAAAATCCCATCTCCGCGAAAGCCTAATTTTGTTTTCTCGCTGTTCCCGTCGGGCTCTGTTTGGCTATCATCACTTAGGTCACTTTCGGTGTATGCAATCTTTACTTCATACCCCATATCGGCAAAATCATCCTCAAATTCGGAGATGTTATCCATGATATAGTCAACGGATTTTTCTTCCACTGTTTTTTCTCTGAATGTACCATTGTATATGCTCCAGGGGATTAATAAAAACAATATTGTGAGACCGATTATAATGTTGCAATTCAGGGTGTTTTTCATTTACTCATCCCCTTCTTTAGATAACGGATAAAACCTTCTTTTGTTAGCTCCCTATTGTTCTCTTTATCAAAAATAACACTTATTAAATATGCACCAAGACTTATGGTATTCAAATCTTCCTCTATGTACTTTAATCCCTGCTCTGCATCTCCACTACCAAAAAACTCTAAAAACTCATCAAATCTATTTATTTTACCGTTGTTGACGCCGCTGTTATATTGGGCAATTATTTCAAGAAAATCTTCCTCGTCGGACAACATACGATTGTAAATATTTATTGCGTCAATATCTGAATTCATATCAGCATATCCCATTTTGCCCGAAAATACATCGCCCTTATAACTGCCCAAAGCATCCAGATTTACGGCAATAAGCCCTGAGCCTTTGTGTAATTTAGAGCCGTTAGCAAATATAGCATATTCAACTATTTCATGGGCAAAATCTCGCTCGAACTTCTCTGCTTTATCTCTGTGCTGAGCATTTATTGCATTAAATAAAGTCTCCATATCCTCATTGCCCATACCCAGTTGAATCAAATGATTTTTTGCATCTTCGGTAGATGGCGTACCGGCCATAGGCAACCATTGGAGTTGGGAAAAGGTTATTCCATCGAGCAATGAGGCAAGTTCTGCACCGGAATAGGCTTGGCATAATGCAGCAAGTATTGAGAAAATATGGTGAATTTTCTCTTGCTTTTCCATCTGTTTATCATTTGCCTCCCACAGAAGCAGGCGATAAGCTTCAGAAATAAGCCGTGCTTCCTTTGCGCTGAACCCGTAGCTTTTCATCATTGAGTTAATGAACTCTTTAGATAATAGTACCACTGATTTTCCATCTTTGTCAACCGCGCGGCATCTGCAGTTGGGGTGGAACGGCGGATAGTTTTTGCCTTTTACTCCTTCGCTTTTAAGAAAGAATCTGTTGTCCATACTTTTGCAAGTATCGCAGGTGGAATCGGTCTTTTCGATTTTTATGCAGTAAAAGTCATCCGGGGATTTTCCTTGAAATCCACTTAGGAATAGAAATTCCCAGTACTGCGGTGGTTTGTTTTCAAATTCTTTTAGCTTGTTAATCATAGTTGTACCTCCAAAAAGTATTTTTCGGTATAACTATAAATGAATGTAATAGTGGCTTTCAATGGCGTGTTTGAATAGCAATCCCGGGAACTGAAATATCAGTTCCCGGGGTTAAGTCGTTATTTCACTTTGTCAAAGCTTGGGTTAAATGCGTAGAAGTTTTTGGAGTCTAAATGGTCTTGCACATCACGCAGTGCTTCACCGAAGCGTTGGAAGTGTACAATTTCTCGTTCGCGTAAGAACTTAATTGGCTCTCGAACATCGGGATCATCTATTAAACGGAGAAGATTATCATAGGTGAGTCGTGCCTTTTGCTCTGCTGCTAAGTCTTCAGCTAAATCGGAAATTGCATCACCGGTGGACTGAAGAGTTGCGGTGCTAAACGGCATGCCGGATGCAGCTTGAGGCCACACACCTGTAGTGTGGTCTACAAAGTAGGTGTCAAAACCACTCTTTTTTATTTCGTCAATGGATAAATTGCGAGTTAATTGGTGGATGATTGAACTTATCATTTCTGAATGAGCAAGTTCTTCTGTACCTACCTTGTGAAATCTCAAGTACCCAAGTCGAAAAATGTAGTAATTTCAGGACTTTCGGGCTACTCGGTAATGTCCCTCTACTTGAAATTCAAGGAATTCGGACAAATTCAAAACGCACATGCAATGTAAAAATTAAAGTAAATATTTAACGGACAAGCATCGCTTTATAGCGGTGCTTTTTCTGTTTTAAGGAGGTACGGAAGAATGAAACTAAATTATTTTTATAAATGCGAGGCGGATCAATTTACCTTTTACCGTCTGCCAAAGATTCTGGTGGTAAGCGAGATGTTTTCACACATTTCCTACGGTGCAAAGATCCTATACGGACTGCTTCTTGACAGAATGGGGCTTTCCCTTTCAAATCACTGGCACGATGAATTCGGCAGAGCATATATCATTTACAGCATCGTCGAGATTATGGAAGATATGAACTGCTCCAAGGCAACGGCAATCAAGATGATGTCCGAGCTTGAAGACGCAGGACTGCTTGAAAAAAAGAGGCGTGGTCTTGGACTTGCGAATATTATTTACCTGAAAAAGTTCATAGCGATCGAAAATCAAGAAGTTCAAACTTTAGACTTCAGGAGTCAAGATAGCAGTATTCCAAGAAGTACAGAATCTGAACTTCAAGAAGTTTAAAACTTAAACCCTAATAATACTAAACCAAATAATAATTACTTTAAAAATACTTATTCAATCATATCGTATCAGGATATGATGAGAAACGAGGTGCAAAAATGAACATAGGACTAAAAAGTTATGAGGATTTATTCAAGGACGAGAAAGGCAGAAAAACCGAGGAAATTGTGCCTGTTGATATTAAGGACTTAAAACCCTATACAGAGCAACCGTTCAAGGTTCTTCTTGATAACAGTATGGACGAGCTTTGCGAAAGCATCGAGCAATACGGAATACTATCGCCTGTAATTGTGCGACCGCACAAAGACGGCGGATATGAAAT
>JAZTXE010000013.1:0-25598 GCA_045636205.1 Eubacteriales bacterium | reverse complement strand
TAAAGAAAGGACGAAAAAAGTGAAAAAGAAGCTTCTCATTTTAACTTTAATATGTTTTTTATTATCCCTTACTTGCGGATGCAACCGTGGAACTCCCAAATATCTCCCCGGAGAGAACGAAGGAGACTCTCAGTTCGTTTGAGTTTGCAAAGAACCTTTCGGCTTCTTCTTTCTACCTGATGACAATGAAGGTTATTACGGATTTTTGAAAGGGTACATAGAAAAGGAAGGCGAGCTCAGTTGTTTCTATTCGGCATTTAACCTGATTGATGGAAGAACATATTTTTTAGAAGGTGAAAACATTGATGATCTTTTTTACCATGAGAGCTTTACGGGACATGCGTACCATTACAAAAACGATTTTAGCGTGTATATAAAAGACGATCTCATAAACTTCTTCGGCGGCGAGCTCCCGACTCTGCGGTTTGACAAAATGACAAGGGAAGACTTTATTAAGCAACACGGAGACATCGAGAACCTTTCAGAGCTTTTGCCATCAGAAACGACCAATGGCGGATAGAACATCATGCATATTTCCGGCACAGGGACAAATACCGCTAACTTAAACCCAACCTGCATTCGTTTGCCTTACCCCCTGCGATTTTTCGCAGGGGTAATTTTTATATAATTGAAAACTTCTTCTCCGCCAAACAAAAAGGCTCTCAAGCGATTTTATATATCGCCTGAGAGCTTTATTCTACTCTGCTGTTTCTTCTGAGGCATTATCTTCCGCCTCGGCGGGTGCATCATTCTGCGTCTCATCCGCGCTCTGCTCGGGAGCAGGCTCTGCGGGAGAATCATTATCCGCTGGCTCAGATGCGGGCGGGGCTTCGGGTGTCGGCTCGACCGCAGGTGCATCCGGTGCTACAGCCGGAGTCTGTTCGGGTGCAGGCTGACTTACCTCGGGTGCGGGTGTAGTGGTCTGCGCAGGTACAGACGGTGCAGGCGCAACAGCGCCTGATGCCGCAGGACCTACACGTACAATCTGCGTAAGCGGGACATACTTGGTGCGGTTTTCCTTATAACTGGTTATGAGCTTGCCGTTTGCGTCATATACGCTGCGGTAGACATCCATTGTGATGCCCTCTTGACCTTTTTGCTCAATAACTCGCTCGCCCGGCTTGAGGGTATTGTCATTGATGATTTTTTCGGTAAACGGTGTTGTTGAAAGCACCTTGGAGGTTATCTTAACCGTCTTTTTCGCGGTGCGCGTGCCCATTATTCTTACCGTGATATAGTTATTCTTCTGGAACGCGACCACCTTTATCGGGTATTCGCTGGTGTTCTGGAACTTATAGTCTATCGAACCGTAAACAACCGTCGCATCCTGACCCTTAGGCGCATAATCGACATAGAAGGAATGGTTTTTTCGGCTTACTGTCTTCATATCCGCCTTCATCGCCGCCATGTACAGCGTGGAGGATACCTGACAAATTCCGCCGCCCAAGCCGTCAACAATCTCACCCTTGGAGAATATTGCAGCTTCTTTAAATCCGCGCGCTCTGGTTCTCGGACCTACCGTCTCATTGTACGAGAAGGTCTCGCCCGGGTTTAACACCTTACCGTTAATTAGATTCGCAGCTAAACTTACGTTGTGTGTACGCGCAACCTTCTTGGGGCTAAAGTACGACGTAGATTCGCTGAGTACATCCTTAAAGAGCTTTGACTCAAGCATTATCGTGGTGACCTTCGGATTTGTAATCTTAAGGTCAACCTCAAATTTCGCATCAGGATTTGCCTCAAGCTTTGCTTTTGCCGCTGCAAGGTCAAAGTCAACGCCCACAACATGCGGGACTATCTTGTGGTTCTCACCCTCAGCGGTCATGGTTGCGTCGGCAACCTCTTTGTGAACCTCGGCGTATACCGCGTCCATATCGAGCCTTTTCGCCTGGGCAACCTGGGTTGACATTACAATGTCGTCATACTTCTCGGTGTCGAATCTTTCAAGTATCTGCTCTCGCAGTGCCTTATCGTCAACCGCCAAGCCGTCAACCGGCGGGGTTATTGTCATCTTCGCGCCGTCAATTTTATACGTAGCGTCCACCGGCGCAACATTGTTTTGCGCTTCGACCTTGGCAATAACCGCATTTATCGCATCTTCATCAAGCATCGCGGAGAGGGGAACATCTCTTTTGGCTAAAAGACTTGCAAAAACCGTCCACATTCTCGCAGGTATAGAGCCCTCACGCCCTACGTTCATTGCCGCCTGCGCCGCCGCGGCTGCATTTCGCTCTGCCTTGAGGTCGGTTGCTGTTACGTGCGTCAGATTATCGTCGACCTTTATATCAAACTCGACCGCGCCGTACTCTTCGGTTCCGCGCGCTTTCATGAGCTCTTCTATTTCCGCTTGCGTCATACCCGACACCGGCTGACCGCCGACGGTTACACCCGCAAATGCCTTATCATATGAAAACGCATATACGGAAAGCGCGATAATAACTGCAATAATAACCACAGCTGCTGCCGAAACAGATATTACAAGCTTTTTATTCATGCCCGCCTTCGATTCATCCTTCTTTTTTTCATGCCCGCCGTTGCCGCGCGGTCTCGACCAAAGCTTCATCTTCTGCACCATCCACTTATAATAAAAATTATGTATCCCTTATATACTCTAAGTATATATTGATTTGACAAAAAATGCAATATATATGAGCTACTTTTCCAAACTTAAATTGCAATAATAATTATATCTTATTACCGCGCATTTTATGTTTAACGAAAAGATAAATTTTTGTATGTGTTTTCAGCAAAAATTTATCGTGCAACTGCACACTTGTGCTAAAAATTGCACATTATATTTTCTCACCCTGCATCACAAACTATATCCGAAATCAAAAACAAGGAGGTGAAATCAAATGGTAATGGTACCTTCCGCAAGAGAAGCTATGGAGCGTTTTAAAAACGAAGCTGCAGCTGAGGTGGGTGTTACCCTCAAGCAGGGCTACAACGGCGACCTGACCTCCCGCCAGGCAGGCTCCATCGGCGGCCAGATGGTCAAGAAGATGATTATGGCTTATGAGGAAAATTTAAGTAAGTAACAATAATAATTTTTAATATACAGTGCCATCCCGAAAGAAATATCACATCCAGGTGCGGTATTTAATTTGTTCGGGATGGCATTTTCGTTTCGAAAAACAACAAAAAAAGACCGCCTTAACATATCAACGAAACGTGTTTTGTCTTTTCCGTGCAATTGTTAAGACAGCCTTTTGATTTCGGTTTTTTAGTTTTCCATTTGCTTTCCTAAGAATCCCGCAACCGTCTGCGCAAGCTTGTACTCGGTCTCACCCATGAGAAGCTCACCCTCGCCGCCTGCAAAGACCACGCAGCCGGAGACATCACCCTCGGAGATTATCGGCGCGGCAATCGCAATATACTGACGCTCAACGTCGTCTGAAATACGCGTTTTGCAGTCCTCGGTCTTGCAGTGGAAAATCTGGCGGCTCTCTATAATACGCTCCAAATCTTCACTTATACGCTTTTCCGTAAGTTCACGTCGCGCAGTACCTGATACTGCAATGACCGTATCACGGTCACATACTGCCACAGTGTGACCTGTGGTTTTGTTTAGCGTATCGCAAATCTGCGATGCAAACGCGGAGAGCTCACCCACCGGCGAGTATTTCTTAAAAATAACCTCGCCGTCCTTGTCTGTGTATATCTCCAGCGGGTCGCCCTCGCGAATACGCATGGTTCTGCGGATTTCCTTGGGGATGACAACTCTGCCGAGGTCATCTATCCTTCTTACAATTCCTGTTGCTTTCATATATAAATCTCCTTGTTGTTTAAATTTACATTTCTATTGTTTACACCAAGGAAATTTTTATGTAAAGAAAAACGTGGAAATAAACACAGGTGCGAATCTGCCAATATTTGATAAATAGATTGTCCCGGGATGTTTGCGTGAGCATAACAATCCCGGGACAATCTATTTATCAATCTATTTCGTTTTTTGTAAGCATCCACGCAGCGTCTGTCAGGTCTCGGTAGCGTGGGTCTTCCAATTTATCACAAATAAACTTTTGGCGGGGTGAGTTAATATCCTCTCCGCAAATCTGCATTAAACCGTGCATGTCACACAGCTTTCTCAAACGCGCTATCTGCTCGTCCGTATTGCGTGAGGGCATATATGTAACCGCCTTAAAGCCAACACGCTTGATTTCTTCAAAAAGGAGCTCAATATACGCATCCTCAAATGTCTGCGGACGTTTATCACCCGTAACGCTCTGCCCGACATCGCCCAAGTACGCATATGCGGAAATAGCACCGATTTTGTCTGAAAAAGCCGTGAACTCTTCGCAGTCAATGAGCTCATCGGTTGCCGGAATATAGAACTCATCAATGAGTCCGCTCTTTAGCTTGCCCAATAAATCGTACGTGCGGTAAGCGTTATCCGGGCTTGCAAGCTCATCGGACACATTCACGCCTATGGAAGCCAATGCACTTTTAAGCTCATCGCCGTTATTAAACTTTGAAGTAATTGCAATCGACACAGCGTATAAAAGATGACGCTCGGTTACACTTCCACCTTCATGCGCATATGAGAGTGGAAGAACGTCCTTGTCATAATCAAGCGTTATGCCGAGCGGGGAAAGGCATTTATTTATCCCAAACATCATTTGGCGGTTACGCATGCCGCGCTTTTCGCGCATAGGCTCAAAGAAAGCCTGAACTTCTTCTATTCTGCTTCTCGGAATTGAATGCATAGCCGCGTATGCGATGCCTTTCTGGTCGGGATTGTTTATGGATTTATCACAAACCGCGGTATTTCTCATGCTGACGCGGCATTCGACACCGTTTGTAACGCTTATTCCGACGATTTTTGATGCCTCTATGAATTCGCGAGCTCCTGCGGCGCTGTCATGGTCCATTATGCCGACTACAGCAAGACCTGCGTTATATGCGCGCCAAATCGCCTCACTCGGCGTATACGGTGAAAACGAGTAGCAGGTATGCACGTGATTGTTGACCGCGCCTGTGTTCGGAATTTTTTCGCCATCTTCGTACAGACGCTTTAGCGTTTCAAGTCTTACTTCTTTTATTTTACTTTGCAGTCCGTTCATCGCGCACACTCCCTTAATTGAGCATGGTTTGACCGCCGGTTATCGGCAATGCCTGACCGGTTTCGTATTCCTGCTCAACCAAATACAGCAAGCCTTTGAGAACATCCTCGGCAGTGCATCCGCGGCGAATGGGCGTTTTGGACAGATAAAACTCGCGTACATCTTCAATTGTCTTTGCACCGGGAACCTTTCCTGCGTTGAGATACTGAACAAACAGGCCTTTTTCAGGGTCTGACCACAGCGGACCGTCATAGAAATTGCCCGGGCATATGGAATTGACTTTGATATTGTTTCCGGCAAGCTCCAAGGCAAAGCTTTGTGTTAAACCTATACCGCCGAATTTACCGCCTGCATATGCAAAGTTGCGGGCACTTCCGGTAAGTCCGGACTTTGAATTTATCTGAATTATATCCATCCAATATCCGGGACGGATTTTGTTCTGCACCTTCATAACCTCGGATGCATACTTTGCGCAGAGGAAATACGCGGTGTAATTAATCTTTGTTACACGCTCAAAGGTTTCAGCATCCATCTCTTCAAGACTGCCTGCCTTTAATATACCTGCGTTGCTTACGAAAATATCCAAGCCGCCGAAGTTTGAAACAACCTGAGTTACCATTTCTTTTACCGATGCATCGTTTCCTACGTCAACAGCTATCGCGCACGTGCGTCCTGCACCGTAAATTAGGTTTAACTCATCGGAAACACTTTTTGCAAGCTCTGCATTTATATCAGCTATCGCAACGAATGCACCGTGACCGAGCATTCCCTCTACAAGACCTCTGCCAAAGCCCTGAGCGCCGCCGGTTACAATGGCAATTTTATGGTCTAAACGCTTGCCTGACGGATTGGATATGAATTTATATGTACCTGCACCTTTAAGCTCTACAACATCTAACCCGCGTGCAAGCTCCAAGTTATCTTCGGTTACAACCACTTTGGCTTCCGCTGAATCGTCACGAATGAGCACACCGCAGCTTCCCTTATCCATCATGGTCATACGAAGTGCGGGTAATATTTTGTACATCTCAATATTATTCATTTTACATTCTCACTTTCGACTGTAATTATCTTGCTGAGTATTTACTTACTGCAAAAGAATCTCTGACAATATTCCGGCATTCATCAAGTGTAATGCTCCCGTCATCCGCCATTATCTGTGCAAGTAAGTTGCCGGTAGCGGTAGCTTCCTTGATTCCTGCAAATACATCGCGTCCGCTCTTCTCGGCGGTCAGGCGATTTAAATATACATCGGCACCGCCACCACCCATGATATGGATTTCATCTATTTTTTTACCCACGATGCTCTCAATCTCATTTGCCGTATCCGAGTATAAGCTCGCCAATGAGTGGTATACGCAACTGAGAACATCCTCCAGCGGCAGCTCGGGTTTGCCGAGCTTTTGGCGGAATGCCTCTATCATATTATCCGGCGCAACAAATTCCGGGTCATTTACATTTACCGTTTCCTTGAAGCTTGACTTTTCAGCCATATGCATCATTTCGTCATAGCTGAATTTCTTATCCGTATTTTTACGAATGTTTTGGAACAGCCACATTCCCATTATGTTTTTCAAAAATCTGTAACGTCGGTTTATTCCACCCTCGTTCGTAAAACCTTTTTCCATTGCATCTTTTGAGGTGATGGGGGATGAGATCTCAACGCCTGCGAGGCTCCAGGTGCCAGAGGAAATATACATTGCATTCTCACCCATCGGGCAAGCGGTGACTGCAGACGCAGTGTCATGCGTCGGGCAGAAAACAACACGCGTGTCAAATCCTACACGTTTTAGTATTTCTTCCTTGAAATTCCCCACAAATGTCATCGGCATATTAAGCTCGCCGAATATATCCTGCTTAAGTCCCAAACGGCTTATTATCTCCTTGCCCCACTCGCAGGATTCTGCGTTTACAAGGGATGAGGTCGAGGCTTCGGTGTATTCATTTTTCATGACTCCGGTAAGCTTGTACGCCAGATATTCGGGAATCATAAGCATATGCTCTGCGCGGTCTAACTTTCCGCTTTTTTTATCATGATACAACTGATAAATAGTGTTAAAGCCCTGACGCTGAATTCCGGTTTTGGAGTATAACTCTTCACGGGAAATTATGGACTCTACCTCGTCAATAACCTCAGCCGTGCGTCCGTCACGGTATGCTACGGCAGGCAAAATCTCGTCTCCCTGCTCATCGATAAGAACATAGTCTACGCCCCAGGTATCAATCGCCATGCTTTTCGGAATTTTACTGAGCTCTGCACACTTTTTAATACCTTCGACGACCTCATCAAACAGTCTGTCAACATTCCAGGTAAGAGAGCCGTCTGAATTGTCCATACCGTTTTCAAAACGGTATATCTCTTCAAGCACAAGCTTGCCGTCACGGACCTCACCTAAAATGTGCCGTCCGCTGGATGCACCTATATCAATAGCTAAATAATATGCCATTTTATGATTCCTCCGTTTATTACGCATTTGCGTATATGCAACTACTGAGACTTGGCGATGGATTTCCGATACTTCTCGCTCTCCCAGTTATTTATAAATCCGGTCGCGGCTTCGTCCATTATATGAACTTGAAGTCCGGCTTTTTTAAGTGACATAAGAACATAGCAGAAGGCCGCAAAGGTTTCGACTATTGCAGAGGCTTCTTTTGCTGCTGCGTTAATCGTCATCGCATTGTCGCCAAACGAGATTTTCCCCTCGCCGAGTGCAGCGTTTAAGTAAACCAGCTGGTCGGGGTAGAGGATGCTTTTTGTTATCTCATTAACGCCAAATGTGCTTATAAAGTCTTTTACAAAAGCGTTGCGGCAAACAAATGAGTCATTTGCCTGCTCAAGGTCAATTCTATCATAAAAATCGTCTGACATCAAGTGCTTTTTAATCATTTCATTTACTTCTACATGCAGATTTGTACACTCATCTGCGTCGTCGGACGTGGTTACAAGACCGTGGTTTTCAAGGAATATTATTTTGGGGAACACACCGGTTTTACTCTCGTACTCCTCAATCGCGTCCTTGATAGCCAGTGTGAGTGAAAAACCCGGGTTTATGTACGGTATCCAGACAAAGTCCATGCCGACGAGGATTTTATCCGCAAGCTCTTTTCCGCCGGCTGCGCAGGTGATGACGTTTGCGTAAACCGGATGAGTGTGCATGACGTACTTTTTCATAAGCGAGTGAAAACCGGTCTCAACCGACGGGCGCAGTGTCTTGCCCTCCGCATTCGGGAATACGCAGGACATGGTAAACGGAGTTGAATTTTTCTCGCGCTCTTCAAGCTCTGAGGTCGGTACATCCGTGTGATACTCGCGGATTTTGATGTAATCCACATCCGCGTATCCGGATGTTTGGGTTATCTCACCTATAGTAAATCCGGATGCTTTGATTGCCATTTTGTTCTCACCATGCTTGCAGGAGGCATTTCCGCCGCCACCCTGAACATAGTCTTTCATCGCACCGATTTTGGCGCACATTTTCACAAAATCTTTCATCTTGTTTCCTCCTACCGCTTTAAAAGAACTTCTTGCTCATATTTTTTGATTTCTTCAAGCCACGCGCTTTCTTCAGGTGCTCCGCAACGGCGGCAGTACTCTTTCCATACCTCGCCGAAGGGGAGCATCTTAAGCTCCTCGCTTGCGACCATAAGCTCGGTCATGTTGCCGTCATCCTGAAGTTTTTTAAGCATTTCGTGCGGGGTGAGCATAGCGGAGAGAAGCGCTTTCTGCCAGGAGGAGAACCCGACAACCCATGCCGCGATTCGGTTGATGCTTGCATCAAAGAAGTCATGCGCCATATGTACACGCTCAAGCGCGTCACAGCGCACGATTTCCTTTGCCATCTCGCGGGTTTCGTCGTCAAATAAAACCACATGGTCACTGTCCCAACGAATCGGTCGGGTGATGTGAAGTGCGATTTCCGGGAAAAATGCCAGAAGTGCCGGGATTTTGTCAGAAACCACCTCGGTCGGATGATAATGACCGTTATCCATAAGCGGCAGACAACCCTTGTGCGTTGCCGCAAAGGTAAGTGCAAACTCAGCCGAGCCCGCGGTGTACGCCTCAACACCTACACCAAATACCTTTGACTCAACGCACGGCTTTACAAGTGCAGGATCGTGTGGCTCGGACATAATTTGTTCAACCGAGTCTTTATATCTCATACGCGGACCCAGGCGGTCGGCGGGAATATCCTTAAAACCGTCACCAATCCAGATGTTCATAACGCAGGGCACACCTGTCTCGCGTGCGAAGTATTCGGAAATGCGAATGCATGCTTTGCCGTGGTCAATCCAGAATTTGCGAACATCCTCATCGGGACTTGTCAGCGTAAGTCCGTCCTTTATATTGTCATGCGAGAAGAATGTCGGGTTAAAGTCTATGCCCACACCGCGCTCTTTTGCAAATTCCACCCATTTTGCAAAGTGGCATGGCTCTAATTTGTCACGGTCGGCAAAGCCTTTTTCATCGAATATAGCGTAGCATGCGTGAACATTGAGCTTCTTTTTACCCGGCATAAGGCTCATAGCCTTGTCCATATCCGCCATGAGCTCATCCGGTGTGCGTGCTTTGCCCGGATAGTTTCCGGTAGCCTGAATTCCACCGGTCAGCGGTCCGTCATGGTCGAATCCGCATACGTCATCGCCCTGCCAGCAGTGCAGGGATACCGGGATGCTTTTGAGTTTTTCGATAGCTGCGTCTGTGTCGATTCCGAGTTTTGCGTATTTTGCTTTCGCGTCAAGGTAATACATAGGGTACATCCTCCTTTAATATTTTGTATATGAAAAAATTTTTCAACAAAAAGAGTCTTTATAGGCAATAATTGATTTTTTTATTATTTCAATAGCTTTCTCTCTGCCCATAACTTCATCAACTGCGGTCTCGCGACCTTCAAGAGCTTTATACACCGTAAAAAAGTGTTTCATTTCATCGAAAATGTGCATTGGCAGCTCACTTATATCTTTGTAGGTGTTATACGTAGGATCATTCATTGGTATTGCGATTATTTTTTCATCACATCTGTTTCCGTCCATCATTGTAATTACCCCGATTGGATAACATTTAACCAGAGTCAGAGGCTCTATAGCTTCGCTGCAGAGAACCAGCACATCAAGTGGGTCATAGTCGTCTGCATATGTTCGCGGAATAAATCCGTAGTTTGACGGATAATGGGTTGACGTATACAGGATTCTGTCGAGAATTATCATTCCTGTTTCTTTGTCAAGCTCATATTTTTTCTTGCTGCCTTTTTCGATTTCGATAACAGCAATAAAGCAGTCGGGCTTTATTCTGTCAGGTTTTATATCATGCCATATGTTTCTCATAAAAGATTCTCCAAATTGTCTCATTTAAATAGATGACTTTTACAGATACAGGAAATCCTTTCTGTAATCAACGCCAAATGCTTCTGCGAGCTCCGCCAATTGCCTGTCTCGGATTGTGTTAATTCGGGGCATATGTGCGGTGAGCATATAAATTTGAGCGGCTTTTTCTACCGTTTCGATAAGGCCAAAGGCTTCGTCCATGGTTTTGCCTGCGCCATAGATACCGTGCATTCCCCATATAACAAGGCGGAACTCCTTCATCTTTTCTGCAGTGGCTTCGCCAATGGTATTTGTTCCGCAGAGCATCCACGGAAGAATTCCTATCCCGTCAGGGAACACGACTATACACTCGGTGGACATTTCCCAGAGCGTGTGCGTAAATTTCTTTTCGTCAAGCTCATGCACATAATTCATAGCCAGAGTATTGGTCGGATGGCAATGCATGACAACTCGGTTTTCCGGGTCAACGGAAAGACGCGCGATATGACTCATTAAGTGAGCGGGGAATTCAGAGGTAAACTTGCCGCCATCTTCGTAACCCCACAGTAAATCTGCGTTCTGTCCGTCTGAGGAGATGCGGACAATACCCAAGTTGGTTTCGGCATTGTATTTTACGTCTTTGAAGTATTTCCCGGTGCCGGTGACAACGAAAATTTTTCCAATAAGCGGTGATGCGTCAAAGCCAAGAGCTATTGTGCGGATGACGTGACTTAAATCCAGATATTTTGACACCTCGTTTTCGTCGAGAAGATAGCTGATATTGCCGCCGTTGCGCTCATCCCAGCCTAAACGGTACATATTGGCGGTAGTCATGCATATTTCCCTCATGAATGGGGCGTTAATAATATTTTCCATGATAAATTCTCCTTAAATTATAAATGTCTTCCTCATATAACTTTATCATTAACACAACGTGTTTTTAAGGTCGTTGTTTGCTTTAAAAAGTGTCCTTATTTGTATGGATTTTGTTGTCGCACGGACGTATAATTCAGTAAGATGAGAAGATAAAAAATACGCGCGTATACCGTCTTTGAGTGTTCCCCTCGGTATACGCGCGATTATGTGGCATGAGTATTTTTTGATTTTCTCTTTAATATTTAAAGGTTACATGTTAAAATATTCTAAACCGATAGAGAAAGTGAATTGATATTATGGAATGTGTGCGCGGGCGTTTAGCGCCGAGTCCGAGCGGAAGAATGCACCTGGGTAATGCCTTCAGCGCCTTGCTTGCGTGGCTTGGTGTACGGAGCATGGGCGGCGAGTTGGTGCTGCGCCTTGAGGATTTAGACCGCGACAGATGCAAAAGTGAATACTCAGCAAAGCTGATTGATGACCTTAAATGGCTCGGGCTTGAGGCGGACATATGCGGGGAGGATTTTTATCAGTCCCGCCGAGATGCAATTTACGAGGGGTATCTTGAGAAGCTTTATAATCTCGGACTTATATACCCTTGCTTCTGTTCGCGCGCAGAGCTTCACGCGGCAAGCGCGCCGCACGCATCAGACGGACGCATTATTTATTCGGGCGCGTGTAAAAAACTTGCGTCGGAGCGCATAAAAGAGCTTTCTAAAACACGCCGCGCCGCGCTTAGGCTTTCTCTTCCGGATGAGGAAATTTCATTTTCAGACGGCATTTTCGGTGAGGTCTCCCTTAATCTTGCACGAGACTGCGGTGACATTATCCTGCGCCGTTCAGACGGCATTTTTGCCTACCAGCTCGCGGTTGTTGCAGATGACGGACTGATGGGGATAAATCAGGTTGTACGAGGGCGCGACCTTATAGAGTCCACTCCGGTTCAGATTTACCTGCACAGACTTTTAGGCTTTACCCCGCCTGAGTTTTTTCACGTGCCGCTTTTGCTTGCGCCTGACGGTAAACGGCTTGCCAAGCGCGAGCGCCATCTTGACATGGGTGCGCTGCGCGAGAGATATACATCGCAGGAGCTTATAGGGCTACTGGCACATATGGCGGAGATAATTGAGAAGCCGGAAGCGCTTTCGCCGGACGAGCTTATCCGTGAATTTTCATTCGCGAAAATTCCGAAAAACGATATATATTTGCCTGCAACGCTTTGCTGAGGGTAACAGGAGTTGATTTTAAATTGAGGATAGGTGTAAAAGATATAGCACTCGGCGCGCTGCTCGTATGTGCAGCACTGGTATTATCCATATTTGAGGGATTTCTGCCCGCGGCAGTCATACCGATACCCGGCATAAAGCTCGGGCTTGCAAATATTGTTATTCTCTTTGCTCTCTACCGTCTGGGACTTGGTGCGACGGCGGGTATACTATTTTGCAAATGCGCGCTTGCTGCGATTTTTGGCGGCGGAATAACCTCTTTTGCGTTTTCTGTATGTGGAGGAATGTGCGCGTTAATTATTATGTATCTCATGAAAAAGCTTGAGGGAAAATACATTAGTATTTTGGGTGTCAGCATTGCAGGTGCGGCAGCGCATGGGATAGGTCAGATTTTAGCCGCCGTCGTGATGCTTGGAACCGTTACGGTGATATACTATCTTCCTGCACTGCTGCTCTCCGGTATATTTACCGGAGCACTTACCGGCGCAATATGTATGTTTTTATTTAAGCGTCTGCCGAAGAAAATTTCATAATCCATGTATAATTTTCCACCCCATTGTCTACAACATAGGCATGGGGTGATTTTTTATGAAGAAATTTAAATTTTTGGAGCTCGCGCTGGTCGCAGGTCTTGCATTTTCACTCATCACGGGCGCGGTTGCGGCAAACGCGCAGAGGGAGCTTTCCCAAAAGCTTGTGCGCTTGCACGTGGTTGCAAATTCAGACAGTGATGAGGACCAGGCTCTTAAATTAAAGGTGCGTGACCGTGTCCTTGAGGTTGCCGCCGAATGTACGGCAGATGCGAATGATGCCGCCCAGGCGCAAGCCGCCATATCGCATGCCCTGCCTGAGCTTGAAGCCGCGGCGCAAGAGACGGTTTATGAGTGCGGATATACATACCCGGTACGCGCAAAGCTCTGCCGAATGTATTTCGACACGCGTGAATATGAAACCTTTTCCCTGCCCGCCGGCTACTATGACGCTTGCCGTATCGAAATAGGCGCGGGGGAGGGTAAGAATTGGTGGTGCGTGATGTTCCCGCCGCTGTGCTTAGGGGCCGCGGAAAGTGAGTTTTCTGACATTGCGGATAAGGCGGGGTTAACGCAGGAGGAACAGGCGCTCATATCATCGGGAGAGACCGTTTACCGCTGCAAATTCAAGGTAATTGAGTGGTTTTCGGAACTGACTGAGAGTTTTAAATAAAACAGTTGAAAGTTTTATTTGAAATGGATATAATATAGGCAAGACATTTTTTAAAATTTTTAATTTAAGGAGTGTGTCAACAATGGATCTTAAAGGTTCAAAGACAGAAAAAAACTTAATGGCTGCTTTCTCGGGTGAGTCCGAGGCTCGCAACAAGTACACCTACTTTGCATCCAAGGCAAAGAAGGACGGTTATGAGCAAATCGGTGAGATTTTTGAAATCACCGCAGGCAACGAGAAGGAGCATGCAAAAATTTGGTTTAAGCTGCTCGGCGGCATTGGAACAACCGAGGAAAACCTCAAGGCTGCGGCTGAGGGCGAGCATTATGAGTGGACCGAGATGTACGCAAACTTTGCAAAGGAAGCTCAGGAAGAGGGCTTTAACGAAATCGCGGCTCTGTTCAGAATGGTTGCAAACATTGAGAAGGAGCATGACGAGCGTTATCAGAAGCTTCTTGCGAATATCAATGACGGCAAGGTATTCAAGCGCGAGGAGAAGGTCGTATGGATTTGCCGCAACTGCGGTCACGTGTACGTTGGAAATGAGGCACCTGAGATTTGCCCGGTTTGCGCTCATCCCAAGAAGTATTTCGAGATTAAGGCTGACAATTATTAATCTGAAACAAACAGTATGCGGTGCATCGGTTATAAGGTGCACCGTTTTTTTATATCTCAGCGTTATTAAACCGCGTTGTGACAAATTGACTTTTTCTTCTTTGTTATATATAATTAAGCGGTATCCATCTGCTGAGAAAGGGAGTTTTTAATGTTAGATATTATCGTATCGGAAATAAGTAATGCGCTATACAGTTATGTTTTGATTGTACTTTTAATCGCGGGCGGTTTTTATTTCACCTTCCGCTCAAGGTTTGCGCAATTTCGCCTGTTCAAAGAGCAAATACGTCTGGTTTCGGAAAAGCCGGTGGGTGAAAAAGGCGTTTCGTCTTTTCAGGCGCTGATGGTATCCACCGCGTCGCGCGTGGGTACGGGAAACATAATCGGCGTTTCGACCGCCCTTTGTCTGGGTGGCTTCGGCTCGGTGTTCTGGATGTGGCTTATTGCGATAATCGGAGGTGCCTCTGCGCTTATTGAGAGCACCCTTGCACAGATTTATAAGAAAAAAACACCAAACGGAAGCTGCGGCGGTCCGGCATACTACATTGAAGCCGCGCTGCACAGCCGTCCGCTTGCGGTAATTTTTTCGATATTTTTGATACTCACTTACGGCTTCGGGTTTAACATGCTCGCATCGTATAATCTGCAATCCACTTTCTCACCGTACGGTTTTTACAATGCGCAGTATACACCATGGATAATCGGGTTGATACTCGCAGTGATTGTCGGCTATTGTCTGCTCGGCGGCGGCAAGCGCATAATTAATGTGACAAGCTTTTTGGTGCCGTTTATGGGAGTTGCGTATATTCTGGTCGCGGTGATTATCGTTTTATTAAATGTCAACACATTACCCGCAGTGCTTACGCGGATATTTACCGAAGCGTTTGATTTACAAGCGATTTTCGGAGGTTTTGGCGGTTCGTGCGTTATGTACGGAATAAAGCGCGGACTATTCAGCAACGAAGCGGGTGTGGGCTCGGCGCCAAACGCATCGGCTTCTGCGGATGTTTCGCATCCGATAAAGCAGGGATTGGTTCAGGTTTTATCCGTTTTTATTGACACGCTGCTGGTCTGCTCAGCAACCGCGTTCATGTGCATGTGCTCGGGTGTTGAGCCGAGTCGGGCACTCTCAGGCGCGCCTTATGTGCAGGCGGCACTGACGCAGACTCTCGGCGCATTCGGACCTGTATTTATCACAGTTGCGATGATTTTATTCGCATTTACAACGCTGCTCGGAAACCTTTACTACGTTGATCGGTGTATGGTTTATCTTTTCGGGCGCGTGCCGGGTAAGACCTTCATGCGGATATACTACATTGTCGCCTCGGTTATAATATTTGTCGGCGCGGGACTCAGTGCTGACCTTTTATGGAACATAGCGGATATTACAATGGGCGCGATGGCGCTTATAAATATCCCGGTAATATTTATTTTGGGCAAATACGCAATCCGCGCGCTAAACGATTATGATGAGCAGCGCAGGCAGGGCTTGAATCCGGTTTTCCGCGCCAAGAATATCGGATTGCCTCACGAGGTTGATTATTGGAAATAGAGCATATTTTAAAAGCAAAAGAGCTGGGTCCAACCCGGCTCTTTTTGACATGGTGCAGTACGGTTTTTGCCATTGACAAATATTGTAAGTTTTGGTATATTCAAATAAAAAATGTAAGGGGATTCTACTATGAAAAAGCTACTTGCACTTATCTTTTGTTTTGCACTGCTTACCGGCTGTGCAACCAACCAAACCGAAGGGGAGAAAACCGTAAATCTCTTCCTCGACATTGAAAATGATATGTTCGGATATGTGGACGAGGCGGGCAATACCGTGATTGAGCATCAGTATGACTATGCAGAAAAGTTTTCCGAGGGCTATGCAGTTGTCTGCAAGGATGACAGCTACATGTTTATAAACGAAAAGGGTGAGCAGGCGATTTCCGAAACCTTCGGCGAGGCGCAGTCTTTCTGCAAGGGCTATGCCGCGGTTTTGGACGAAACGCGTTGGACACTTATAGACACCGCAGGTCAAAAGGTTTGCCCGAGTGAATACGATATGATTGAGCGCACCGAGTACGGATATTGGCTCTTTGAAGACCACAAATATTACTTCTTTAACGGCGCTCTCATGCCTACAGCGTATGAAGCGGTGTGGGCATACAACGAAGGCTATGCGACGGTAAAGCGTGACGGCAAGTACGGCTTTGTCAATGAAGTCGGTGAAGAGGTCATACCGTGCACATACCGTTGGGCGGGTAATTTCTCCGCCGGCCTTGCGCTGGTAATGAGCGGCGAAAAGTACGGATATATCGATACAACCGGTGCCGAGGCTATACCGTTTATCTATGATAAAGTGTGGGAGTTTGACGCAGTGGCAGAGCGCGCACTCGTACAGCGCGACGGTGAAATGTTTTATGTAGACAAAACCGGAACCGAGCACCGGGTAGATTATCATGAGCTTCTCAATTACAATGGCGGCATAGCCGCAGTGCGCCGTAACAGCAAATACGGAATTATTGATGCAACCGGCGCGGAAATTGTACCGTGCATATATGACGCACTTGATTTCAACAGCGGGTTGAGGCATATGAATGTATTCGATGGACTGTCAGCAGTTTGCCGTGATGGCAAATGGGGATTTATTGACAAAACCGGAACCGAGGTAATTCCTTGCCAATACGACAAAGTAGTCGAGTTCCATGAAGGCTTTGCCGCCGTAAGCCGCGACGGCATGTGGGGCATGATAAACTCAGCCGGCGAAGAAGTGGTCCCGTTTATCTACGACTTAGATGTCCGTTCACCGCGCGGTGAAGGTGAGTATTGGGCACCGTCAACTATTGGAAAATTCGAGAACGGATACGCTCTGGTCTATCGCGACGGTAAATACGGTTTTGTAAATACCGCGGGTGAAGAGGTTATCCCGTGCACGTATAAAGAAGGCATTTATACGAAACAAGGAAACGTCAGGTATTTTACAGGCGTATTTACTTGCCGCGATTCATCAAGCAACACCGCATGCCATATCGTAGTTAATTCAAAAGGTGCACGCGCGAGTGCTTGGCGTTCATAGGAATAGGAGTATATTATAATGGAAGAGCTTATAAAAAGAATAAATGAGCTTTCACGCAAATCAAAAGCGCAGGGACTTACCGAAGCTGAAAAAGAAGAGCAGGCGCAGCTGCGGGGAAAGTATATACAGGCATTTCGTCAGGGGATGATGAACACCCTTGAGGGCGTGTATATAGTAGATGAAAACGGCAACAAGAAAAAACTCGAAAAGCGCGGCTGATATGTTTTACCACCTGAAAAGTACAATAAGCCTTGTTTTGGCGCGCAGCTTTAGTATAATGAAGTAAACAATCAATATATAAGGAGATGCTTAGTATGGATAAAAGAATAGGCGCTCAGCTCTATACAATCAGAGACTTTTGCAAAACCGCGGAGGATTTTGACTCTTCCATGAAAAAAGTAAGCGAAATCGGATATAAAACCGTTCAGGTGTCAGGCATTGGTCCGATTCCGGCTGAAACCGTCAAAGAAATAACCGATAAGTACGGCTTGGAAATCGTGTGCACGCACAAGGGTTATGCGGACTACACTGATAATCTTGACAAGCTTATCGCCGACCATAAGACAATGGGCTGTAACATTGCAGGTCTGGGTGCGATGCCGCAGGAAACTCGCAATGATCCGGAACTGTTTGTCAGAACAATCAACCCAATCGCTCAGAAAATCAAAGAGAGCGGACTCCAGTTTGCATATCATAACCACGCATTTGAGTTTACCAGGATGTCAGATGGGAAGTATATAATGGACTATCTTCTCGAAAATACCGATGCTGATAATTTTAAGCTGATAGTTGACGTGTACTGGCTTGCAATGGCGGGTATCAATCCGTCAAAGTTTATCGAAGAAAACGGCGCACGCATCGCGGCTGTCCATTTCAAGGACCTCGCGGTTGAGAATGAAAAGTCCGGAATTATGGCGGCGATAGGCGAAGGAAATCTCGATTGGGATGATATAATTTCATCTTGTGAAAAAGCAGGTGTAGAGTATGCCCTCGTCGAGCAGGACATTTGCCCGCGCGACCCGTTTGATTGCTTCAAAGCAAGCTATAACAACCTGACCGCAAAAGGTTTTATATAAAACTGCAGCCCGGTGCTTAAAGCGCCGGGCTTTTGTGTTGACAGGTAAGAGAAAAATGCAGTAAACTATATAATGAATTTAAAATCAAGCGAGGATATAAGGTTATGGACTCTCTGTTATTTGCGCTAAATGCGGTTTTGCCCATCGTCATTCTTGTCACGTTGGGTTATGTTTTAAAAAAGTGCGGTTTTATGAATGCCGAGTTTTCAAAAAATGCCAACAGACTGGTGTTCCGCGTATTTCTTCCGGTAATGCTCTTTCTCAATATCTATAATATAAAGGATATTGCTAAGGTGGATTTTGGGTACATAGTATATGTGCTTGTAATACTTCTTATCATATTCCTGCTCTCGCTTCCCGCGGTCATGGCGATTACAAAGTCCGCACCGCGCCGCGGCGTTCTTATTCAGGCGGGCTTTCGCTCAAACTACGCGCTTATAGGTATACCTCTTTCTAAGTTCTTGTTCGGCGATGAGGGTGTCGCAATCGCAACGCTCTTAAGCGCGGTTATGATTCCCGCACTCAATATCCTTGCGGTTATAAGCCTTTCCATGTTTAGTGACAGCGGCAAGAAGCCCAGCGTTAAAAAGATACTTATTGATATTGTTAAAAACCCGCTTATTCAGGGTATAGCGTTGGGTGTCGCCGTGCTTATCGTACGCTCTGCGCTCGTTAAAGCGGGAATTTCCTTCCGCCTGAGCCATGTCACACCCGTGTACACTGCGCTCGGGTATATCTCAAATTTAGCAACACCGCTCGCCCTCATCGTGCTCGGCGCGCAGTTTGAGTTTTCTGCGGTCAAAGAGCTTAAACGTGAAATCATTTTCGGGGTAATCATGCGAACCGTCGCGGTCCCGATTTTAGGTGTAGGCTGTGCGTATTTCCTGTTCGGCTCGCAGTTTACCGGCGCGCATTTTGCCGCGTTTGTCGCCGCGTTTACAACTCCCGTCGCAGTTTCAAGCGTGCCCATGGCGCAGGAAATGGGCGGCGATACCGAGCTTGCAGGCCAGCTTGTTATCTGGACCACCCTTACCGCAAGCTTAAGCGTCTTCACAGCATCTTTTCTCCTCCGCATGGCAGGAGTATTTGCATAAAAAACAGCATATACTATTATGAACCGTATTTTAAAAGGCTGAACGAAATCTACCGTTCAGCCTTTTCTCGTAGGGTTCGGCGGTTTCGACGAACCGCATTGTAGGCAACGATCTGTGTGTCGTTCCGCCTGTGCTTTTACAATGATTAAAGGTCGTAGCAAATCGCTACGACCTTTAACTGTTTCATATTGCAGAATTTTATGTTTACGGACGCATGCCCAGGCCGCCCTCCAATGTGAGCGTTTCGCCAGTCATATACTTAAAGTCCGGATGTGCGAGCTGAACGCAAACTCTTCCGATGTCCATTTCCGGGTTGCCAAAATAACCCATCGGGGGAGTGTGAACGTTTTTATCAAATGCGTCGGGATATGCCATTTTAAACTGCTCAAGCTGAGCTGTCCACGCGAGGGGACAGATAACATTTACGTTAATTCCGTCCTTCGCCCACTCGGTCGCCGCAACACGGCTCAGACCGCGGATGCCCTCTTTTGCCGCCGCGTATGCACACTGGCCGAAGTTTCCGAAAAGTCCTGCACCGGATGCAAAGTTTATAACGCTTCCCTTTGCCTCGGCAAGATAGGGATAGCATGCCTGCATATAGTGGAATGTAGCGTAAAGTCCTGAATACATCGCAAGGTCAAATTGCTCAATGGTGTGGTCCTTAAGCGTTACACCCGAAGCTGACGCTTGAGCATTGTTTACAAGAACATCAATCCCGCCAAACGCATCAACGGTTTTTGCAACAACGTCAGCCGCGGTTGCAGTATTGTCGCTTCCTGCGGAAATGTCCGCCTGAACCGGAAGAACGCGTATGCCGTAATCCGCTTCTAAAGCCAGCTTTGCGTCCTCAAGCTTTTTGAGGTTACGACCGGTAATGACTATGTTTGCGCCCTCTTTGGCAAAAGCGGTTGCAATGCCGTAACCGATTGAGCCTGCGCTGCCGTCGGTGAGAGTGGCTTTTCCGCCACCGGTGATAAGAACGGTTTTGTTAGTGAAAAATCCCATAAATACTTCCTCCTATACTGCTTAGTTTATCTAAATACTACAACATGCGGGGACATTTGTCAATGGATTATTAAAAAGACCCGGACAAAGCCTGAATATTTCTGATTACCGCAGACCCAGCTGCCAGAAGGCGACCGCGCTTGCCGCGGCAACATTTAATGAATCCACCCCGTGGGACATCGGTATTTTAACCGTCTTATCACAGTCTGCAATCGTAGTCTGCGCGAGTCCGTCACCCTCTGTGCCCAGGATAATCGCAAGCTTTTTAGAATCCATAAGTTCAGGAGCGCTTATGCTAAGCGAATCGTCACAGAGTGCCATCGCCACGGTTTCAAATCCGAAGCCTTTGAGGATTTCAAGACCCGGATGCGGCCAGGACTCCACATCCTCTCCGATAAAGGTCCACGGTATCTGGAATACGGTTCCCACACTCACGCGTATCGCGCGGCGATAGAGCGGATTGGAGCAGCCGTGGGTAAGAAGTACCGCGTCAAACCCTAATGCAGCGGCGGAGCGGAAAATCGCGCCGACATTCGTAGGGTTCATCACGTTTTCCAAAACTGCAATGCGGCGCGAATTTGCACAAATCTCCTCAACACTCGGCTGTGCCGGACGGCGCATTGCGCACAGCATTCCACGCGTCAGCCCAAAGCCTGTAAGCTGGGTAAGAACGTCAAATTCCGCAGTGTAAACCGGTATGTCACCGCAACGGGCAATAATGTCTTTTGCTTGTGACATAAGATGCTTTTTCTCGGATAAAAATGACACGGGAGAGCACCCCGCATCAAGCGCACGCTCAATTACCTTCGGGCTTTCAGCTATAAACATCGCATTCTCAGGCTCCTGCCGGTTTAAAAGCTGCGCTTCGGTAAGGCGCGCGTATATATCAAGCTCGGGTGCGTTAAAATCGCATATTTCGATAATGTTAGGCATATAATTCTCCTTAGAAGGTGTTACCTAAAATTATAAACTCAAGTAAAAAATGTGTCAAATAAAAAGAAATGAAAAAATATCTTGACTATATTTAAATCACGTAGTATACTGAGTGTGACAATTGAAAGGGGTGCTGGTAATTCTGCCGGCTGAGACGGGGCAATGTAGCCTCGGACCCGTGAACCTGATCCGGATAATGCCGGCGTAGGAAGAACAAATCGTTCATTTCATAAATCAGTGAAGTTCTTACACCCGAGCATTCAATGCTCGGGTGTTTTTTGTTTGGCGACTGCGCGCGAGCGCCGAATAAAAAACTCCCTTTTAAAAGTCAATAATATTTTTTGCAAAGGAGAATTTTCATGAACGCAAGTGTAGCGATTCAGGTCCTGCCAAAAGTAGAGGGCGATGATAGAGTAATCGAGGTAGTGGATGCGGTTATAGCATACATCAAATCCACAGGTCTTAACTTTTTCGTAGGTCCGTGCGAAACCTCAATCGAGGGCGATTACGATGAGCTTATGGAGATAGTGAAAAAGTGCCAGCTTATTGCAATAGAGGCGGGGGCAAAGTCGGTTTCCGCTTATGTAAAAATCAATTATCGCCCGGAGGGAGATGTTCTTACCATTGAGAAGAAAGTCGGAAAGCACCATCGGTAAAATAATATGGCCGTGCTCGGCACTTGCGGCAATCCTTGTCATATGGCAGGCGATATGCGCATTTGGCGCGGCGGCAAGCTATATGCTGCCATCACCCGTGCAGGTATTAAAAGCATTTATAAGTGAGTTTCCGCAACTTATGGAGCATTCGGCAATAACACTCAGCGAGGCTTTTATAGGCCTTGTGCTGGGTATTTTGCTCGGCTTTATAATGGCAGTACTGATGGACAGATTTGACGCGCTTTATAAAGCGTTCTATCCGCTTGTAATTCTTACGCAAACGGTTCCGTCGGTAGCGATTGCGCCGCTTTTGGTGCTGTGGTTCGGCTATGAGATGGCGCCTAAGATTATCCTCATAGTGATAACAACATTTTTCCCGATAGCCGTGGGTCTGTTAAACGGTTTTAAATCCGCAGACCGCGACTTACAAAACCTGCTTCGCGCGATGGGCGCGAGCAGTATTCAGATTTTTAAATACATAAAATTACCCGGGGCAGCATCACAGTTTTTTGCAGGGCTTCGCATATCCGCATCCTACGCGGTTGTAGGTGCGGTCATATCCGAATGGTTGGGAGGCTTCGGTGGCTTGGGCGTGTATATGACGCGCGTTAAAAAGGCGTTTGCCTTTGATAAAATGTTTGCGGTTATTTTCCTCATCTCAATTATAAGCCTTCTGCTTATGAAGGGTGTGGACCTCCTGCAGAAAAAATGCATGCCGTGGGAAAAGGAGCAGGATTGATATGAAAAGGTTTATAAGTGCTTTTTTAGTATTGTGCATTGTAGCATTGACACTCGCCGCGTGTACGGCAAACAACAAGACTGATCAGCCTCAGAAGATTACCTTCGTGCTTGACTGGACACCCAATACAAACCATACAGGTCTGTACGTCGCGCAGCATAACGGATACTTCAAAGAGGCAGGGCTTGATGTCGAGATAGTCCAGCCACCCGAGGACGGAGCGCCCATGCTCGTAGCTTCCGGCAAAGCGCAATTTGGCATGACCGCGCAGGATTCCATAGCATCCGCGCTTGTTGGGGATGACCCGCTTCCGATAACCGCGGTTGCGGCGGTTATCGCGCACAATACGTCGGGCATAATCTCTCGTGCGGGCGAGGGAATGATAAGACCAAAAGGTCTTGAGGGCAAGAAGTATGCCACATGGAATATCCCGGTCGAGCTTGGCACAATAAAGCAGGTTGTCGAAGCTGACGGCGGTGATTTCAACAAGGTACAACTCATTCCAAGCACGGTTACCGACGAGTTAGCCGCACTTAGCGCAAAGAGCGTGGACGCGATATGGATATACTATGCGTGGACCGGTGTTAACATGGAAGTCAAGAACTTTGCCGCGGACTATTTTGCATTTTCCGATATTGACCCGGTGTTTGACTTCTATACACCTGTAATTATCGGGCAGAATAAGTTCCTTACGGAAAATCCGGAAACCGCCAAGGCATTTATGCAGGCGGTAAGCCGCGGATACGAATTTGCGACCCAAAACCCAACTGCGGCGGCGGATATTCTGTGCAGCGAGGTTCCGGAGCTTGACCGTGAGCTCGTGCACGCAAGCCAGAAATATTTGGCGGATAAGTACCGTGCGGACTCGGAATATTGGGGGCAGATTGACCCCAAGCGCTGGAACGCCTATTATAACTGGATAAACGAGAATAATTTTATCGACGAGAAAATTCCGCTTGATACCGCATTTACAAATGAGTATCTGCCAAAGTAGGAGGAGCATATGTCGCATTTAAAAGTAAACGGTGTGACCAAAGCGTTTGGCGACGAGAAGATAATAGAGGATGTATCCATAGAGCTTCACGAGGGCGAGATTGTGTCACTTTTGGGTGTAAGCGGCGTTGGAAAAACCACGCTTTTTAACGTCATCGCCGGGCTGAGTACCCCCGAGAGCGGGCAGGTTCTTTTGGACGGCGTGGATATAACCGGAAAGCCCGGGCAGGTAAGCTATATGCTGCAAAAGGACCTTCTCTTACCATATCGTACGATAGTTGACAATGTTGCACTTCCGCTTATAATCGGCGGCATGAAGAAGAAAGAGGCAAGGGAAAAAGCCGCATCCTACTTTTCTGAGTTCGGACTTGAGGGTACGCAGAAAAAATATCCGTGCCAGCTCTCCGGCGGTATGAAGCAGCGCGCGGCACTTCTTCGCACATACTTATTTTCAAAAAAGGTAGCACTTTTAGACGAGCCGTTTTCCGCCTTGGATATGCTCACTAAAAGCTCCATGCACGAGTGGTATCTCGAGGTTATGGAGAAGATAAAGCTTTCAACACTGTTTATTACCCACGACATTGACGAGGCGATTTTACTCTCCGACCGTATATACCTTCTCGGCGGCAAGCCTGGGCGCATAACCCGCGAGATTGAAATTTCAAAACCTAAACCGCGTGACAGGAAATTTAATTTGTCCGAAGAATTTTTAAACTATAAACGTGAGATTATCGCACATCTTGAAGAAAACTGAAACAGGGAGCGGCTTTAAAGTCGCTCCTTGTTCTGTAATTTATCCCACAAAGCGTTGACAAGAAAGGTATTGCGGGTTATACTTTACGCAAACGGAAGAATTGTTAAATGTCTTACCTGAAAGATAATAAAAAGGAGATTTTAAAACATGGGTATATATTCAGAAAAAGCACAGCTTTTAAGGGATGACCAAAGCACGCATTACAATTGCGCTCAGGCGGTGCTTATCCCGTTTTGTCAGGATGCGGGAATTGATGCTGAGTGCGGATTTCGCATTGCGTCAAATTTCGGCGCGGGTATGAAAGCGGGAAGCGTATGCGGCGCGGTTACGGGCGGTCTTATGGCGCTCGGACTCTTCGGGGTAGACGATGCGGACTCTGTCAAAGACTTCTACCGCCGTGCACACGATAAGATGGGCGATAACGTCGATTGCGCGGAGCTTTTGCGTATAAACGCGCAAAACGGCGGAAACAAAAAAACTCACTGCGATGAGATGGTACGCATCTGCGCGGATATAACCGAGGAAATCCTGCGCGAAAAAGGAAAAATAAAATAGATTTGAGGTGTGGAAGGATGCTTAAGAAACTACCTGCAATAATTGTTCTCGGTATTGTGGCAGTATCCTTTGCAATGCTTGCAAGCTATTTCCTGTCAAGCTGCGGCACGAGAACCGGGCAAGACCAATTTTTCGAGGATAAGCTTATGCAGGAGGCTGCATACAGGTTTTCTGACGGAACCGTAGCTTCCATGTGGGAAGGCTTTGTCGGAAAATATAAATATAAGCTTGAGGACGGCACCGTGCTCTTGGATTTTCATGACAGTGACCATACCATGCACGCGGGCGGGTATAATAATTTAAGCGATAAAGCAAAAGCAAAAGTCGATGAGTATTATTACAACCAAGCACCGCTTTACGATGTTCCCACCGCCCTTGAAGCCGCGTATGCGGACTACCTTTCCGACAAGGAAGGGTTTAAAACGCATCCTCTCCAGCGCGAGGTGTA
>JAZTXE010000012.1:0-12458 GCA_045636205.1 Eubacteriales bacterium | reverse complement strand
AGCGCATCAGCCGCGTCATCCGGTTTAGGAACCTTTTCAAGACTGAGGAGCATCCTCGTCATCTCCATAACCTGCTTTTTCTCAGCTCTGCCATAGCCAACTACTGACATTTTAACCTGAAGCGGTGTGTATTCAAAAACAGGCACCCCTGCCAACGCACAAGCGAGCACTATTACTCCCCTTGCCTGGCTTACATTTATTGCGGTGGTTTCGTTGGTGTTAAAGAACAATTTTTCTATAGCCACTTGATCCGGAGAAAATGTTCGAATGAGACCCGTCATATCATTGAAAATTTCCAAAAGGCGTTCTTCTATGCTCTTCTCCGCAGGAGTACGTATAACACCGTATTGAAGAGGTGTTATTTTATTTTTATCAGAGCTTACTAACCCGTAGCCGACAATAGCATATCCCGGATCAATCCCCAACACGGTCATACCTAAAGTTCCTTTCAGCGTTTTTTGTTTTTCCCACGTCTTGCGCGAGGTTCATATGCCCCTTTTGCAACTACAGGCTTTTTCTTTCTTTCCGGTCTTATCAGGCAATGTTTTTCAAAACCTATTAAATCTGTTCTGCCTGCGCGCTGCAGAGCCTGCATTACAAGCTCACGCTTTTCCGGCTTTCTCCACTGAAGCAAGGCTCGCTGCATCGCCTTTTCCTTTACATCGCGCGCTACGTATACTTCTTTCATTGTACGCGGGTCTATCCCGGTGTAATACATACACGTAGAAACGGTTCCGGGTGTCGGATAAAAATCCTGCACCTGCTCGGGCATATGCCCCATCTTATTTAAATATTCAGTAAGCTTGACCGCATCCTTGAGCGTGCATCCCGGGTGGGATGAAATCATATACGGCACAAGATACTGTTCTTTTCCATAACGCTGATTAAGCCTCTTATACTTCTCCCTAAATTTTTCATATACTTTAAATTCAGGCTTTGCCATGTATCTTAAAACTTCATCGCAGCAATGCTCGGGTGCAACCTTGAGCTGACCGCTTATGTGGTGCTCGACAAGCTCGTTAAAAAACTCATCAGACTTATCCTGCATAAGATAGTCAAAACGAATACCAGAGCGAATGAAAACTTTTTTTACACCCTTTATTTGCCTCAATTTGCGAAGCAACGACAAATAATCGCTGTGGTCAGAATTCAAGTTAGGACACGGCTTGGGTGTTAAGCAATTTCGATTACACATTCCGTGTTCTTTCTGCTTATCGCACGATGTATGCCTGAAATTCGCGGTAGGACCGCCGACATCGTGTATATATCCTTTAAAATCCGAGTATTTAGATATTTCTTCAGCTTCTCTCAATACAGAGTCATGACTGCGGACACTTATCATACGTCCCTGATGAAACGCAAGTGAGCAGAAATTACATCCGCCAAAGCATCCGCGATTGTGAATAATAGAAAATCTTACCTCTTCAATAGCCTTTACTCCACCCAGCTTCTCATATACCGGATGATAAGTCCTCATATACGGAAGTTCGTACACACGGTCAAACTCCTCGGTAGTAAGCGGTATCGGCGGAGGGGTCTGAACGACGAATCCATTGTCATGCGGTTGCATAACCGCCTTTCCTCGTATCGGGTCCTGCTCATTCATCTGAATTCGCATAGCCTTTGCATACGCTTTTTTATCCCGGGATACTTGCTCAAATGAAGGGCACATAACATATGGGAATATGCAATCACCGGCATTTTTTGTAAAGTATGTTATTCCGCGCAAATCACGCAGTTCGGATACATCCTTCCCCGATGCCATCCAGTCTGCCAGTGCGACAATCGTATTCTCTGACATTCCATAAGTAATGACATCCGCCCTTGAATCAATAAGAATTGAGCGTCTGACCGCGTCGTCCCAGTAATCATAATGTGCAAATCTTCGAAGAGACGCTTCAAGACCGCCGATTGATACCGGAAGGTCCGGATATACCTCTTTAATTTTGTTGCTGTATACTATAGCTGCACGGTCCGGACGCATTCCCATCTTCCCACCGGGTGTATATGCATCCGTACTACGCTTGCGTTTTCCAACCGTGTAATGAGCTACCATCGAGTCAATATTTCCTCCGGTAACCATAGCACCTATCCTCGGTCTGCCAAGCGCGCGGAATACCTGCGGATTTTTCCAGTCAGGCTGGGCAAGAACCGCCACTCTGTACCCCGCCGCTTCGAGAACGCGAGTTATTATTGCAAAACCAAAGCTTGGATGATCTACATATGCGTCCCCGGTAACACATAGGAAATCATAGCCATCCCATCCGCGGTCGAGCATATCCTTTTTTGTCATAGGTAAAAACTGCTTATCCATTTCAGCTCTCCCGGCGCATCTTCATTCCCTGCCACTCTTCTTTTGATATAAGTAACTGGCGCGGTTTTGCGCCCTCAAACGGTCCGACTATTCCGCGAGCTTCCATTTGGTCAACTATTCGCGCAGCTCTTGAATATCCAAGCTTGAGTCTTCTCTGCAGCATCGATACGGATGCCTGACCGGTTTCGACGACTACGTCTATTGCTGAATCAAGCATCTCATCAGCATCTAAATCACCGTCTTCACCCGCTGCACCGCTTGTATTTTCCTTCTGCTCCGCCTGACGTTCAATCTGCTCAATAATCTCATTTGAATACTCAGCATCGCCGCTTTTCTTGACATGCGCCACGACCGCCTCAACTTCTTTTCCGGATATGAAGCAGCCCTGGATTCTGGTAGGTTTGTTTGAACCTATCGGCGCAAAGAGCATATCACCCTTACCGATAAGCTTTTCAGCACCAGCTGAACCCAGAATTATATTCGATTCAACCTTACTTGCAACCGCAAACGCAATACGCGACGGTATATTACTCTTAATAACACCGGTTATAACGTCAACTGACGGACGCTGTGTTGCGATGATAAGATGCATTCCCGCGGCACGTGCCATCTGCGTAAGCCGCATAATAGAGTCCTCTACTTCCTTACGTGCTACAACCATGAGGTCAGCAAGCTCGTCTATTACAATAACTATCTGCGGCAGAGGCTCACCCTCACCGGATGCACCAACCTTGCGGTTATACCCCTGCATATCACGTACATTGTTGTCAGCAAAGAGCTTATAGCGCTTCATCATCTCCATTACCGCCCACTGCAGAGCACCGGATGCTTTTCGCGGGTCAGTTACAACCGGAACAAGCAAGTGCGGTATACCGTTATAGATGCCCAATTCAACCATTTTCGGGTCAACCATTATAAGGCGGACCTGCTCAGGAGTAGACTTATATAAAAGACTTATTATAATTGAGTTCATGCAAACGGATTTACCGGAACCCGTAGTACCTGCGATAAGAAGGTGCGGAAGCTTTGCAATATCGCCTACTATGCAATTGCCCGAAATATCCTTACCCATTGCAAACGCAACGTTACTGTCATTAGAAGTAAACTCCTTTGACCCTATAACGTCACGGATATTAACCATCTGAACTTCCTTGTTCGGCACCTCAATACCTATAGCGGATTTATCTGGAATGGGCGCAATATAAATGCTTGATGCACCCAGCGCGAGTGCTATATCGTCCGAAAGACCTGTAAGGCGAGAAAACTTAACACCAGGGTCCAACTGAACCTCATATCTTGTAACCGACGGACCTCGAACAATTCCGACCAAATGAACTTCTATACCAAAGCTTTTGATAGCCTCTATAAGACGGAAACCATGCGCACGTACGTCTTCGCCATCACCGCGCATTGCGGCTTTAGACTCATTGAGAAGCGTAATCGGAGGATAGCTGTACAGCTCTTTCTGCTCCGGCTTTTCCTCCTCCGGAACTTTAAAGCCTTCACCGACATCTTCAGGTGCATCTTGAGCCTGCGTATCCGACGGAGCATTCTCAACCACATCCGAGGTCTCCTCAAGCGTCGCAACCGGACATACAGCATCTTCTTTAATCTCTTCGGTCTGGAAATTCGCCGAATTAATATGATATGGCTCATCGGGTTGAGCAGCCTGCTCCTCTGCCAACAGCTCTGCAGGGGATTTGACACGCGCCGGACGCAGTTCTATCTTGCGCGGTTTCTCCTCTTCCCTTACTTCTCCGTCAAGAGGAATATCTATCACCGGTCTGCGCCTTCTCTGCGCGCGGACCTCACGTTCCTTTTCCTTAGCTTCTTGCTCCTCATAATATTCTTCATCATACTCCACACCGCGCGGTCTTGAAGATAACCAATCGCCTACAGCATCAATTATATCCATAAAAGTAATATCAAATGCTCCGCAAATTGTCAGCACTGTAAGCAGCAAAAAGAGCGGAATTGTTGCAAAACGGCTTATGTATGTAACCAAAACTGCAGCGGTATATCCGGCAAAAAGGCCACCGCCTTTTAGCATATTGCCGTCCTCAAGCATTTCAAAGTACCCTTTTGTAAAATCCGCATCACCTGCAATTGAGTGAATAAAGCACCCAATGAGAAGTGGCGTGACAAGAGCGCAAATAACGCGTGTTTTGATAGGTCTTCCGCGACTAATGAACAATATAATTCCCGCAAATGCCAACGCAACAGGGAGAATAAACACACCTGTTCCAATGCATTGACGCGCAGTTATTCCTATAAAGTCAACAAAAGGCGCTTCCACACGAACTATTGCAAGCAGGGATATAAGCGCAAGAAAAAACAGAACAAACGCCCAAACCTGATTTTTTTGAGCGCGCTCTTTTTGCGTCATCTTCCTCGTGGCGGAAGACTTTCTCCCCGTCTTTCTTTTTCCAGTATTTTTTCCGCGCGTTGATGTTGATTTTCTTCCTTTGCGTGCGGCCATTAATTTCACCTCTTATTTTATGTATACATCCATTAGCTGATTAATTATATACTTTATTATACAACACTTAATTATACCATAAATTAATATAATTTCAAGTATTATAGCTTTACTGAAAATACCCATCCTGAAATTCAGGATGGGTATTTTTTAATTGAAGGACGGCTTTTCTCCTCCGATATTTACGAAGCGGCTGTCCTCAGGAGACGGCTCAGAAAGACTAAAATACATTTTAGCAGCTTTTGTAGTTCCGAAATCACGGTTTGAGCCGGTATTCTGAACCTTATTAAACGCTTCTCTGAACATTGCGTTATGCGCTTCTTCACGGTTTAATAAAAAGTCAATCGTCTCTCTTACCTTTTTATCTTCAATCTGACGGTAAAGGTATTCATAAACAACTTTAGCTCTCTGCTCAGATGCAATATTTGACAGGAGATCTGCGCACAAATCGCCGGTAACGGTTACATAGTCACCGGTCCAGGAATATCCGGATGCATTGATAAGTCCCGGATTTAAACCTAAGAGAACATGGGTTTGAATTTCGCCATTTGGAACCTTAGTTGCATCAACGTCATGTCCGTTGAGCAGGTTTATAGTCTGAGAAATCATCTCAAGATGGCTGAGTTCCTCGGCTGCAATGTCCAAAAACAAATCTTTAATTTCAGGATCCTTAATTCTGAAGCTCTGCGACATATACTGCATAGCCGCCTTAAGCTCACCGTTTCCTCCACCGCACTGCTCCTGCAAAAGAGCTGCATACTGCGGATTTGGCTTTTCAATCTCTACCGGATGAAAGAGCATTTTCTCGTGCTTAAACATAAACATTCCTCACTTTATAATTGGTTTTGCGCTTATTATCTCCCAATATAAAGCGATTTATGCATGTTTTTAAGTTTTTGTTATTCTATCCCCTTTAATTTACTTGTTGCAACTTTGTATATTATTATAACAGACGCAAAAGTAATTACAACCCATGATATATACATGGGTGAATAACCGTAATTTTTAATGATTATTCCGTATGCCCACGAACTGAGACCTGAACCCAAATATGTAATAAAATCCATAAGTCCGCTGACGGATGAAACATTGCCTGTATCAGAATATCTGATTGGGTATATAGAGAGCATCGAAGTATTTATGATAGATATTAACGCATAAACTAAGCTCAGGCATATCACCGCAACAAGTGCAGATTTAATATTAAAGCACAGCGGCAACGTAATGATTGCGCAAAGTAAAAATGAAATTACCGATACCACATGCTCCCTTGCTCTGCAAAATTTATATATCATAGGATAAAGCATGCGACCGATAAATCCTACAATCGGAATAAACAGAACAAAATTCGCCGAACTCTGCAAATCAATCAAGAACACGTCCACGAAATACACGGTCATCCACAGGCTGATGTTATCCTTGATTGCACCGTGAAAAAGAACCGGCGTGACGAGTTGCAAAATCTCTTTATTTTTGAGAAGTCCAAATATAGATATATGTTTTTTCTCACACTCCATCTCGGGTTTTATGTTTCTAATTGCAAAAAACACGAATACGCCGAGCGCCAGTATAATCCCGCCAGGTATTACAAACGCAAAATTAACACCCAGTTTATTGACAAACCAAGTATTTAAAACTATGCCGAAAATATTTCCGGTCGCTACAGACGTAACCATATATGAAGCCATTTTCTTGGCTTTTTCTTTTTCATAAACCGCAGATACCGTGCAAAGCACCGAGCTCCACAACATCGACTGCGCATATGCATTTGCACCCCACAAAACTGCAATCCCTAAAAACGGCGGCAGAAACCCGATTACCATATTGCTAAGACCTGCGACCAATAAACCAGTGCAAATCATAATCCACGGCGGAAGTCTATCCCCCAGGCTTCCGTTAATGAGTCTACCGCAGGCATATATCACTGAGAATATACTGCCTAAAATTCCTATTTGCGCAGTATCGGCAATTCCCAGGTCCACCAACGCAGGAGATGCCATTGATAAATTGAGCCGTGCTACGTATATCCCGGTATATGCCATATAACATATCAAAAAAATCAGTGTACCTTTTGTATTCTTTTTCATTTCAATTCTCCTCAACCGTTTTTATATCTGACTGTATTTATAAGCTCATGCGTTTTCGCCGAGCGTTCAAATGCATTTTCATAATCTTTTGCCGACAGCGAAACCGCTATGGCATCAGTAATACTCATATGCGCTATTCTTGCTGAAATCGCTTCCATTGGATACTGGATTTCATCAGAAAAAACCTCAACTGAATAATCACTTACTTTAGTTATAGGGCTCAATGGATAACTGGTGATACACACGGTTTCTGCCCCTGCCTCTTTTGCAAGCTCAAGCACTTCTACCGTTGCAACAGTCCTACCGCTGTGAGAAATTCCTATCGCAACATCTCCCTTTTTGATATTCAACGTAGAAATTTTCATTGATGGTACATCAGTATACGAAATCGCATTGTATCCAAGCTGCATAAGCCTGTACTGAAAATCATTTACAATACCGGATGAAGTTCCCATTCCGTAGATATAAATCATATTAGCACCCGAGAGCAAATCAACTACCTTTTCAAGGCACTCACGGTCAATCTTTGCGGCAGTATCATGCAAAGTCTTGACATTCGCAGAAAAAACTTTATCCAAAATATCGCCTGCACCGTCATGCGGATAAATATACGGCACATAATTAAATCGCTTATTTTTTGAAAGGTCAACCGCAAGTGCAAGCTTAAGCTGAGAATAACCGTCAAACCCTAAAGACTTACAGCATCTTACAACCGCAGATTTAGCTGTATTCGCATTCTCCGCCAGCTTCTCTGCAGACATTTTTATAACCGCCTCGCTGTTTTTAAGGATAAAGTCTGCAATACGCTTTTCCGCATTTGTGAGTAATGCATATTTATTCTTAATCGCAATCAAACAGGATATATCCATCATAGCGCCCCCATAGAACCATGTTTCATCCATTTCAACATTTTTAGAACATTGGTATATTAACACATTTTCACATGCAAATCAATACTTTTTATCAAAAATGCCCGACTCTTTTAGAGTCGGGCATTTTTTTAATCAATATCGTTTTTAATTAAATCTTCATAACTCTCGCGTTTTACAATCACTTTGGATTTACCGCCACTTACCATAACTACCGGTGGTCGCGGAACTCTATTATAATTTGATGCCATTGAATAGTTATATGCACCGGTTGCAAGAATCGCAAGTAAATCTCCGGCAGAAACCTTCGGAAGCTTCATGTCTTTCCCTATTATATCTCCGCTTTCACAGCAGCGACCTGCGATAGTAACCGTCTCAGTCGCCTCAGCGTCAATCCTCTCAGGAAGCACAGCTGTGTATTCAGCCTGATATAAGGCATATCTCGGATTATCCGTCATACCTCCGTCTACTGAAACATATGTGCGCACGTCCTTAATTTCCTTTACTGAACCGACAGTATAAACGGTTATTCCAGACGGAGCTACGATTGAGCGACCGGGCTCAATTACCAAAAACGGCAGTTTCAAACCAAATTCCATCGCCGCAGCCTTCACCTCATCGGTAAAATTTTTAACTGTAGCTTCAATAGGCTCGGGGTCGTTATCCGCCGTGTACTTAATTCCGAATCCGCCACCAAGATTAAGCTCTTCTATTTCATATCCAAACTTTTCTTTTACATCACGAATAAATCCCAGCATAACTCTTGCAGCCTGCTTAAACGGATTATTCTCAAATATCTGAGAACCGATATGACAATGAACTCCTGCAAGGTTTACATTCTTTAAAGCTATAGCCTTCTCGACAATCTCCATAGCCTCGCCGTTTTCAAGTGCAACTCCGAACTTAGAGTCAATCTGACCTGTCATTATAAAATCATGCGTGTGAGCGTCAATTCCGGGTTTAATGCGGAAAGAAATATCAGAAACAACTCCACGTTCTGCTGACATGCGATTTAAATTCTCAAGCTCTTCGTTGTTGTCTACAACAAATCTGCGAATTCCCGCATCCAGCGCCATAGAAATCTCAGCAGTTGTTTTATTGTTTCCGTGGAAATACATGCGTGAAGCCGGAAACCCCGCCTTGAGCGCAGTATACATTTCGCCTCCGGATACAACATCAACAGCCATATTCTCTTCATTTAGGAGCTTGTACATATACTTCGTACTAAAAGCCTTTGAGGCAAAAGCTACCATGAAGTTATCTCCGTAGCTCTCATGCATAGCTTTACGATATTTACGGCAGGTGGCACGTATATGATCCTCGTCCATAATATACACGGGTGTACCATATTCCTTAGCAAGCGCCGGAACGTCCACACCACCTATCGTTAAATGTCCCTGTTCATTTTTGGACAGACACGGTGAAATCTGCATTTTATTCATCCTTTATTATTTACTCGTTAGCCGCTTCGATTATCATAGAAAGCAGCTCAGCTTTACCGGTCCCCTTTTCCGCCGAGAAAAGGAGCACTGCCTCTTGAGGAATATCCAAAGTCTCACATATAAGCTTTACGGATGCTTCCATCTGACTTTTCTTTAGCTTATCGGCTTTATTTGCCACCACACAGTACGGCACATCGGTCTGGCGAAACCATTCAGCCATAACCAAATCATCTTTAGTCGGCTTATGTCTTGCATCAACAATAAATACACCCAGCTTAAAGCCTTCCTCGCGGTTAAAATACTCCTCTAAAAGCTTACCCCAGCGCTCTTTCTCGCTGTGGGACACTTTTGCGTATCCGTATCCGGGAAGGTCTACAAAGTAAATTTTCTTATCTATGCAAAAAAAGTTAATATGAGTAGTTTTTCCCGGTGATGCACCTACTCTTGCAAAATTTTTACGGTTGAGCAAACGATTTATAATCGATGACTTCCCCACATTCGACTTCCCCGCAAAAACTATCTGCGGAAGCTGATTTTTCGGAAAGTCCCTTTGCGATGCCGCTGATATAACAAACTCCGCATTATGCAAATTAACCGTCATCTTCGTCCGCTCCTTTCAAATTACTACTGTCTTATCATCGGAACTCTTCTCTTTGTCTGAGCTTCGGTAATTGCTGACGGTATTTTTGTTTCCTCATCAGAAACCTCACTCTTATCCTTTTTATCTTCGTTATGAGGTAATTCTATTGCAGTATGAATAACCGCATCGATATGAGATGCCGAAACGAAGTTGAGCTCCGCTTTCACTTTCGGATCAATATCCTCTAAGTCCTTCAAGTTCTCCTCAGGAATTATAACCGTCTTAATCCCCGCGCGGTAAGCCGCCATTGTCTTCTCTTTCAATCCGCCTATCGGTAATACGCGACCGCGTATTGAAATCTCACCTGTCATGGCAACATCCCCGCGTGCAGGCACTCCGGTAAGCGCAGATACCAAAGCCGTAGCAATCGTAACACCGGCAGACGGACCGTCCTTTGGAACCGCACCTTCAGGGAAATGAATGTGAATATCCTTGGTCTTATAGAAGTCAGCATCAATGTTAAGTGCTACTGCGCGGCTTCTTACATATGTAACCGCAGCTTTTGCAGATTCATTCATAACCGTGCCTAAATTGCCGGTCACTTCAAGCTTACCGGTTCCATCAACTACGCAGGCCTCCGCTTGAAGAATCTCCCCGCCGACAGCTGTCCACGCCAGACCATTTACAACTCCCGCCTCACTGTGCTTTGCGCAAAGTTCTTTGCGATAGCGCACAACACCAAGAAAATCTTTTAAATTCTTAGCTGTAACATGTGTTCTGGATGCCTCTCCGGACACAATCATCTTTGCAGCCTTGCGGCAAACCGTACCCAACTCGCGCTCAAGTGTACGTACACCCGCTTCACGAGTATATCCTTCTATTACTGAATAAAGCGCTTCATCATCAATTCTGAGAGTTGAGCCATTGAGCCCATGGCGCTTACGCTCTTTCGCAATCAAATGTTCCTTGGCAATATGGAACTTTTCTTCCGCAGTATAGCTTGTAAGCTCTATAACCTCCATTCTGTCCAGAAGAGGTTTCGGAATCGTAGATGTTGTATTTGCAGTTGTGATAAACAAAACATTTGAAAGATCAAACGGAACCTCAAGATAATGGTCCCTGAACGCAAAGTTCTGCTCACTGTCAAGCACTTCAAGCATTGCCGCTGACGGATCGCCGCGGAAATCGCTTGACATTTTATCAATCTCATCCAAAAGCAGAACTGCATTTTTGCTACCCGCCTGCTTTAATGCGTTTATAACACGTCCCGGCATAGCTCCGATATACGTCTTTCTGTGACCGCGAATATCCGCCTCATCTCGTACACCGCCCAGGGACAAACGAGCAAATTTCCTATCCAGTGCACGCGCGATGGATTTACCCACAGACGTCTTACCAACACCCGGAGGTCCGACCAAGCATATTATCTGCCCTTTAATATCCGGTGCAAGCTGTTTTACCGCTAAAAATTCCAATATCCGGTCTTTTACCTTTTCAAGACCATAGTGATCCAAATCAAGGATTTTCTTAGCTGCAGACAAATGAATTTTATCCTTCGTCATGGTATTCCACGGAAGCTCTAAGCATGTATCCAGGTATGTACGCACAACCGTGCTCTCCGGTGAATTCCACTGCATTTTCCTGAGCCTGTCCGCTTCCTTAAGAAGCTTTTCAGATACTTCCTCAGATAAATTAAGCTTCTTTATCTTTTGGATATATTCCTCATATTCCTCGGATTGGTCTTCTCTGTCACCCAGCTCGGATTGAATTGCTTTCATCTGCTCTCGCAGAAAATATTCTCTTTGGTTATTGTCCAGTTGCTGTTTTACCTTACCGGTAATGTCATTTTCAATTTTAAACAGCTGCAATTCACGCGTAACTATCTTATAAACAAGCTGCAAACGCTTATAAGGACGCATTTCTTCAAGTACCGCTTGCTTGTCAACAAAAGACATCGGTAAATTCTGCGCAATAAAATCAGCTAATTCCTCCGGGGCCTCTGCAGATAATACATTTATCATTATATCGTGACTGAATTTAGGTGAAACCTCCGCAAATTCGCCTATAAGCTCCTGAACAGACCTGATTAATGCTTCAACCTTAATCGCACTCTCGCGCGTTTTAAGCGGAGTCATCTCGGCAACCTCGACCTGTAAAAACGGCTCAACCGATAAAACAGTATTAATTCGCGCACGATACAGACCTTCTATAAGAATTCGCATATTGTCGCCCGGGTACCTGAGCATTTGTTTAACCTTAGCTACGGTACCTACCGTGTATATATCATTTTCATTCGGGTCATCGCATCTTATATCCTTTTGGGCTACCAAAAAGAGCAACTGCTCCTCGCGCATTGTCTCCTCTAAAGCACGCATTGACTTTTCTCTTCCCACATCGAAATGTACCATCATTTTGGGAAATACAGTCAGCCCTCGAAGTGGCAACACCGGCATAACAGCAAATCCTGATTTCTTTACTGCTTCACTCATATCTTAAAAACCTCCTAACGGGAGAGTGTTTTTGCTCAATTATATACCTATTATATTTTACCTTGTTTTTCACGTCAAGTCCAGTACATTTAGGCATTTATTAAATAAAATTTAATTTTTATTCAAGCGAAAGAATGCAGGGCGGCCCGTTGTACCACCCTGCATTCTTTTATCCTACTGCTAAATCACTTTTCATTA
>JAZTXE010000011.1:0-20277 GCA_045636205.1 Eubacteriales bacterium | reverse complement strand
GTAGAGTCAGTACATCTGCAAGCTTGCCAATTGTTTTGCCGCTTTTTTCTTCGACTACATCCAGACCTATTAAATCTGCAATGAAGTGTTTACCTTCGGGTAAAGTTACGTTGCTGCGGTCGATGGATACTATCTTGTTTTTAAGTGGCATCGCAGCGTTGACATTATCAACACCTGAAAGGGAAGCTAAAACGCAGAATTTATGAACGCGGCTTGAAGTTACGCGGTATGGGGTAGAGTCGATATAATAAGTATCAAAGTCGAGTAAAAATTCAGGGCTGTCACACCACGGCTGAATTTTTATTTCGCCGCGGATACCGTGGGTGTTTACTATTTGACCGACTTCCATCATTTTCTTTGTCATATATATTCACCTATCCTTTAAAGGAGGATTTATTCATGTTAAAAGAAAAACCGGGGAGTTTTGTTTTCCCCGGTTTTTTAAGCTTAATCTACAATATCAACTGATACCTTGAGATTTTGCTTGGCTGCTGCGGATTTCATGATCGCACGAATTTCCTTCGCTATACGACCGTGCTTTCCGATTACCTTGCCCATATCCTCAGAAGCGACGCGCAATTCAAGAAGAAGCTCGCCCTCTTTGGGGACTTCGGTAACATTTACCGCGTCAGGGTTGTCGACAAGATGCTGCGCGATATAGGTAAGAAGTTCTTTCATGTTTTAATTCCTCACTTCCTATTGGATCGCGCCAACACGCTTGAGCAACACCTTAACCGTATCGGTCGGCTGTGCACCGTTCTTGATCCACTCAAGTGCACGATCAGTGTCGATCTTGATTTCAGCCGGTTCAGTCAGGGGATTGTAAGTACCGATCTCCTCAATGAATCTGCCGTCGCGCGGGAAACGTGAGTCTGCGACTACCACGCGATAGAAAGGAGCCTTCTTAGCACCCATTCTGCGAAGTCTGATTTTTACCATGTTCATTTCACCTCCAGAGGTATTTTTTTCATAAGCAAATTTATATAAAGTGTATTTGCTACAAGGTTAGAAAGGGAAGCGCATGCCACCGCGCCTTGCTTTGCGATTGGACTTAGGCATCTTCATAGCACCGCCACTGGTCATTTGCTTCATCATTTTGCACGACATATCAAATTGTTTTAAGAGTCGGTTTACATCTTCGACCTTAACTCCGCTTCCGGCAGCTATGCGGCGTTTTCTGCTGCTGCCGAGAACTGATGGATTGTCGCGCTCATAAGGTGTCATTGACTGGATGATTGCCTCGATTCGATTCAGCGCACCTTCGTCGATTGAAGCGCCTGCCAATGCCTGTTTGTTTACACCGGGGAGCATCCCGAGTAAATCTGAAATAGGCCCCATGTTGCGCATCTGCTTCATTTGGTCGTAGAAATCGGTAAGAGTAAATGTATTTTTTCGGATTTTATTTTCAAGCTCAATGGCTTGCTTTTCATCAAAAGCCGTCTGCGCCTTTTCAATAAGTGAGAGAACATCGCCCATGCCTAGTATACGCGATGCCATTCGCTCGGGATGAAAAAGCTCAATGTTATCAAGCTTTTCGCCAACACCAATGAATTTTATTGGTTTTCCGGTTACCGCACGAACAGAAAGTGCCGCACCGCCACGTGCATCACCGTCAAGCTTGGTCATAAAAATACTGTCAATCCCCAATGCCTCATCGAATGCAGAGGCTGCGTTTACTGCGTCCTGACCTGTCATTGCGTCAACCACAAGCATTATCTCATGCGGGCATACCTCAGATTTGATCTGCTTAAGCTCATTCATGAGATCCTCGTCAATGTGAAGACGACCGGCAGTATCGAGAAAAACCATGTCGTTTCCATGATCACGTGCATGCGCTATAGCTGCTTTTGCGATTTCAACCGGGTTGTTAGCGCCTTGCTCAAACACAGGTAAATTAAGCTGAGCTCCCACAACCTCAAGCTGCTTTATTGCAGCGGGGCGGTAAACGTCACAAGCGACGAGAAGGGGGCGCTTGCTCTGGGTTTTTACAAGCATGCCTGCGAGCTTTGCTATGTTTGTTGTTTTACCTGCGCCTTGCAAGCCTACAAACATTACAACTGTTGGCGGCTTGGATGACATTGCAATTTTTGAGTTTGTACCGCCCATGAGTGAGGTGAGCTCTTCGTTAACAATTTTAATGACCTGTTGAGCCGGGTTTAAGCCTTCTAAAACATCTACTCCGACTGCGCGCTCGGATACGCGCGCTATGAAATCTTTTGCTACTTTAAAGTTTACATCCGCTTCAAGAAGTGCCATGCGTATCTCACGCATAGCTTCTTTAATGTCCGCCTCGGTTAAGCGCCCTTTACTTCTCAGACGTTTAAAAGCTGCAGACAGTTTATCGGTAAGGCCTTCAAATGCCATAAGGCGCCTCCTTTTTTAATCGGCTAATGTGCGGGCGAGTTTTTCTATTTCATCTGCGCATTCATCAAGCTCCAAGCTGCGGAAGTTTGCGTCGTTAACAGTTTGTATACGCTCAGCAAGCTCTACAATGCGGCGGACAACAGCGTTTTGTTTTCCGTACTTGGCGGAAAAACCCAGCTTGTTTTCCAAATCCGTGATGATTTCTTCTGCGCGGACAATACCGTCACGCACGCCCTGGCGCGTAATTCCCAGATGCTCTGAAATCTCTGCAAGAGAAAGGTCTTCGTTGTAATAGAGATCAAACAGCTCACGCTGCTTTTCTGTCAGAACATCACCGTAATAATCAAATAAAATTGTCATTTCATATGACTTTTCTTTCATTGAAAACCCTCCTTTGTAAAGTTAATGTGCTTTACAAATAGTATGATACTATATTTTATACGTTTTGTCAAGTATAATTCCGGCTTTTTTTGCCCAAATTGAGAGTTGTAAAACAAAAAACTTTTGGGGATTTTATATTAATATATTTTTTCAATTACTCAACACATGTTGAAATGACGGTAAAAAAAGGATATAATATATTTATATTGTATTGCTCGATACGGAGGCGATTATATGATAAGTAAGTATAGGGAGATATTGCCCGGTGTAAATTTGCGTGTTGTGCAGACGGATAAATTTAAAACCGGATGCTTCTCGGTGAATTTTCTTGACAGACTAAGTTGTGTGGTTAGTTCATTAAACGCGCTTTTACCTATGGTTTTGTGTCGCGGAAGCAAAAAAATGCCGGATATGCAAAGTATTTCCGAGGTTACTGACAATCTCTACGGTGCCAAGATTGAGCCAATAGTAAGAAAATTAGGTGACGTTCAGGCTTTCGGAGTAGTGTGCGACTCAATCGATGGGAGATATACCGATGAAGGCACTGAGTTGCTTGCAAAATGTATCAAGGTAACCGGTGAAATACTTTTTAATCCTCTTATTAAGAAAAATGGGTTTTTGTCCGAATATGTTTTGAGTGAAGCGGAAAACTTAAAGGATGATATTCGTTCTGAAATAAACGAAAAGCTTTCATATGCATACAGACGTGCGATGAGCTGCATGTATACGGATGGTGGCTTCGGACTCAGCGAAATGGGTGATTTGGAGCATATCGATAAAATAACATCCAAGGATTTATATGCAAGGTATCAGCATATAGTAAGCACTGCACCAGTCGAAATTTTCTTCTGCGGAAATGCTTCGTTTGAAGAAGTTGAGCGTGTGGTTTTGAAGGAGTTTAAGGCGCTTAAAGGAAGAGATGCCTCTTTAATTAAAATATCAGATTCATCTGAAATTTCAGAGCAGAGTGAGACTATTGAGACTATGGATATGGCGCAGGCTGTTTTGCTTTTAGGTGTCGGTACCGGAATAACCTTTGCATCCGAAGAATTTTATGCAATGCGGCTACTGAGCGTAATTTTAGGTGGCGGTACCGCATCAAAGCTTTTTACAAACGTCAGGGAAAAACAGTCGCTTTGCTATTATACAGGTACGCGTTATGACCGCTTTTCAGGGAGTATGTTTATGTATTGCGGAGTAGATCCCGAAAAGGTTGATAAAGCGCGCGCAGAGATGCTTGGTCAGTTGAGATTGTGCATAGACGGAATCATTGATGATACAGAGATTAAAAATGCAAAAAGGCAGCTTCTAAACCAGTTTAAGACGGTTAATGACTCGCCGTATCTTCTTGAAAATTACTGGCTCAATGAAGCAGTGTGCAAAAGCGGGGTGTCTACCGAGACAGCAGCTGCAGCAATAAGCCGCGTCGGTAAGGATGAAATTGTAAATTCAGCCAAGGCTTGTGAGTTGAAGCTTACGTACCTTTTGACCGGAAAAGGGGAGAATGTTCATGAAAGAAAATATTTACGCGGAAATTAACGAAAAAACATATACGCATACCTTAGGTAACGGTCTTAAAGTGTGCGTTATACCTAAACCCGGATTTCACAAAGCGTATGCCATGCTTGCGGTGAAGTACGGTTCGATTGATGCGCGCTTTAACGCGGGCGGAAAGGTTATTGAGCCGCCCAAGGGCGTTGCGCATTTTCTTGAACACAAGGTTTTTGAACAGCCGGACGGCGGAAATGCACTGTCTATATTTGCGCAGACCGGCGCAAGCCCTAATGCATTTACAAGCCGCAATATGACTGCGTACCATTTCTCATGCACTGAGCATTTTAAAAGAAATCTGGAGATTTTGCTGGATTTTGTAAGCACTCCGTATTTCACTGATGAAAACGTAAAAAAAGAGCAGGGTATAATTGGTCAAGAAATCGGTATGGTAAACGATAATCCGTACCACAGTGTCATGGATAATTTAATGGCGGGACTGTACTCATCTCATCCGGCGAAAGATTCTATCATAGGCACGGTTGACAGTATCGGCGCTATAACACGTGATGTTTTGCTCTCGTGCTATAACACTTTTTATACGCCGTCAAATATGGTTCTCGCGGTTGTCGGTGATGTGGATCCTGATGAAGTTTTAAGCATAGCTGAAGCGATGCTCAAGCGTGAATATGTTGCGCTGCCTGAGCGTGATTACGGTATTGAACCTGAAGAGGCTGCGGTTGCATATTCAGAAAAGAAAATGGAAGTAAACCTTCCGATATTTGCGCTGGGATTTAAAGCAGGATTTGATACATGCGGTGAGGTAGGTATTAAAAATCGCATGACAGCGGAGCTTGCAATGGAAGTGCTTGCAGGTGAGTCCTCCGGACTCTATGCCTCGCTTTACAGTCAGGGACTTATAAATAAACAGTTTGGTGCGGGTGCAATGTTCTTCCCCGGCAGCATATGTGCGCTTGCGACCGGTGAAAGCCGTGACCCGCAAAAGGTGAAAAAAGAGTTTCTGAGCGCTGTAAAAAAACTTATAAAAGGCGATAAACCCGAATGCTTTGACAGGATTAAACGTGCATCATACGGTCTTAATCTGCGCTCGCTTGATAGGTTTGAAAGTCTTTGCAGAGCACAGACCGAGGGCATGATGAACGGATATGATTATTTAAAGGCGTTGGGTGAATTTGAGAAAATTACCTGGTCGCAGGTTCGTGATATGCTCGCTCAACTCATTTCTGAGCCTCAGATGGCTATGACGGTTGTCATGCCAAAGTAAACCGAGAGGAGTGATATACTTTGAATCATGTGGCGTTTCCCGGCTTGGGATTGGATTTTGAAATTAACAGAGTGGCATTTTCTATATTTGGAAAGTCTATATATTGGTATGCGATAATTATAATTGTGGGATTTTTAGCCGCTGCAATTTACGGAAGCCGCCGTGCAAAGGAGTTTGGTCTTAAGGAGGATAATATCCTTGATTTGCTCATATGCGCGGTGCCGGCAGCGATTATATTCGCGCGGCTTTATTATGTGATTTTTAATTTCGATATGTACCGCCAGAACCCTATTGAAATACTCTACATATGGGAAGGCGGAATAGCGATTTACGGGGCGGTTATAGGTTCAATTATAGCCGCGGCAATATATTGCAAGGTAAAGCGCGTTAAATTTACTGCAATGCTCGATATAGGAGCATTGGGACTTCTTATCGGACAATGTGTGGGAAGATGGGGGAATTTTGTAAACGGCGAAGCGTACGGCATTGCAACTGACTTGCCGTGGCGTATGGAGATATATGACCTCGCCTCCATGTCGCGCATAGCGGTGCATCCGACGTTTTTGTATGAGTCATTGTGGAATTTATTGGGGTTTGTACTTCTACATTTCCGTTCAAAGCATCGCAAGTTTTCAGGTGAGATATTTTTCCTTTATGTTGCGTGGTACGGTTTCGGACGTGGGTTAATAGAAGGACTTCGGACAGACAGTCTGTATTTCATGGGAACCGGTCTTCGCATATCGCAATTTTTGGGATTTGCTTCTTGTATTGCAGCGGTATTTGTGTTATCCTATTTCTATCTGTTCCGTGATAGGGAATTGCTCGATAAGTCATTACGGATTGAGCAAGCAAATGAAACAGAAAACGAGAAAAGCTAAATTTCAGAAAATGAAAATAATTAAACGGAGGATATATAGATATGTCAGCAATTATTATTGACGGCAAGCAGACGTCAGCAAAGCTGCGCCAGAGCATTTATGACAAGGTGGCCGAGCTTAAGAAAAAAGGTGTTAATCCCGGGCTTGCGGTAATTATAGTAGGAGATGATCCGGCAAGCCGTACATATGTAAACAACAAGAAAAAGGCTTGTGCGGAATGCGGAATATACAGTGAAGAGTACGCACTTCCGGCAGAAACTGAGGAGAAGGAGCTTCTGGAGCTTATAAGCGTCCTCAACGGTCGCGATGATATAAACGGAATTCTGGTTCAGCTGCCGCTTCCCAAGCATATAAGCGAGGAAAAAGTTATTCTGAGTATTGACCCTAAGAAGGATGTTGACGCATTCCATCCGCAGAATGTCGGCGCTATTATGACCGGGGATTACGAGTTTTTACCATGCACACCTGCAGGTGTTATGGCACTTCTTGAGGAGTACGGGATTGACGTTTCAGGGAAAAGCGCGGTTGTAATCGGACGTTCAAATATCGTAGGCAAGCCGCAGGCTATGCTTCTTTTGCACAAAAACGCAACTGTTACCATATGCCATTCAAGAACCAAGGATTTGGCTGAGGTTACTCGTCAGGCGGATATAGTTGTTGCGGCAATTGGTAAACTCGAGTTTGTGACAAAGGACATGATTAAACCCGGTGCGGTTGTAATTGACGTGGGTATCAACAGAAATGCGGAAGGCAAGCTGCGCGGCGACGTTAATTTTGAAGAAGTAAAGGATGTTGCTTCTTACATCACTCCGGTTCCAGGTGGCGTAGGACCTATGACTATTACCATGCTTATGCAGAACACTCTGCGTGCGGCAGAACTTACTATCGAGGTAAAGTAAGAAAATATTTGTGAAATTTGGATTTTTTTCTTGACTTGTGTATTAAGTTATGATAAAATGGCTAAAGCCGCATTGAGTGGGTATCTAAGTTGGTTTTTACCACACCTACAAGAGCGTGACTCTAAAATGAGAGAGAGGTGCAACAAACATGCAGGCGATTTTTGTTACCGGTGGAAAGCAGTACAAGGTTTCCGAGGGTGATGTTATCTACGTTGAGAAGCTCTGCCTTGAGGGCGAGACTGTTGAGTTTGATAACGTCTTAATGCTTATTGACGGCGAGAATGTAACCGTTGGTACTCCTAAGGTTGACGGTGCTACAATTTCCGCAAAGCTTATCAAGAACGGTAAGAGCAAGAAGGTTCTTGTCTTCAAGTTCAAAGCAAAGAAGAACTACAGAAGACGTCAGGGCCACAGACAGCCGTACACCAAGCTTCAGATCGAAAAGATCAACGCTTAATTATGACAGCGGTTGTATTCAGAAAGCAGGCTGACGGGATAACCGGTGTTACGGTTTCCGGGCATTCGGGATATGCTGATGCAGGTGAGGACATTGTCTGTGCGGCGATTACCAGTGCTGTTACGCTCTGCGAATGCGCGATTACGGATGTAATCGGTGCGAAAGCTAAGGTTTCTGTTAACGAGAAATTGGCTGAAATTAAAATCGATCTTCCCAAAAGTCTTGAAGGTGAAAAGCTTCGAATGTGCCGGGCGATGTTTAAGGCGCTTGAGCTTCACTTACGGGCGATTGAGGAAGAATATCCAAAGTGTATTACAGTTTCGGAGGTGTAATTCATGCTGAAATTAGGAATTCAGTTTTTTGCTCATAAAAAGGGCGTAGGTTCCACTAAGAACGGACGCGATTCCGAGTCCAAGCGTCTCGGTGTTAAGCGTGCTGACGGTCAGTTTGTTCTTGCAGGCAACATCCTTGTAAGACAGCGCGGAACCAAAATCCATCCGGGCGAGAATGTTGGAAAGGGCAGCGATGATACTCTCTTTGCAAAAGCGGATGGCATCGTAAAGTTTGAGCGTATGGGACGTGACCGCAAGAAGGTCTCCATTGCAACTATCGCTCAGTAAAATGTTTATAAAAAGGCTGCTGCGCATCGCGGTGGCCTTTTTTGTATCATTGACATTTGATAGGGTATACTTTAGATAAGTGAGGTGAGCGTTAATATGTTCGTAGATATTGCCAGAGCCTATTTTCGTGCAGGAAAAGGCGGCGACGGTGCGGTTGCATTTCATCGTGAAAAGTACGTGGCAAACGGCGGTCCTGACGGCGGTGACGGTGGCAGCGGCGGAAACGTAATTTTAAAAGTAGACGACCATATGTCTACGCTTGTAGAGTTTAAGTACAAGAAAAAGTATATTGCCGAAAACGGAGAAAACGGCGGCGGAAAACGCTGCAGTGGAAAGCGCGGCAAGGATATAGTTGTAAAAGTTCCGCGCGGTACGCTTGTGTATGAAGCTGAAAGCGGAGCTCTTATAAAAGATATGTCTGATGACGAGCCGTTTGTGATATGCAACGGTGGTCGTGGCGGATGGGGAAACCAGCATTTTGCAACCCCGACCAGACAGGCACCGCGTTTTGCGAAACCCGGTCTTCCCGGTGAAGAGCTTGCGGTAAGATTGGAGCTTAAGCTTTTGGCGGATGTCGGTCTTGCGGGATTTCCGAATGTCGGAAAGTCCACGCTTTTATCTGTTGTCAGTGCGGCAAGACCTAAAATTGCAAATTATCATTTTACCACTATTACACCGAATCTCGGCGTCGTGCGTGTAGATGATGAATTTTCATATGTAATGGCGGATATTCCGGGAATAATTGAGGGAGCGTCGGAAGGCGCGGGCTTAGGTCACCAGTTTTTAAGACATATTGACAGATGCCGCCTTATAGTTCATATAGTGGATGTGTCCGGAAGTGAAGGGAGAAATCCGATTGAGGATTTTGAAGCTATAAATCAGGAGCTTAAGATGTACAGTCCTCATCTTGCATCGCGTCCGCAAATAGTTGCGGCAAACAAGTGTGATTTGGTGTATGACAGAGAGCAGATTGACTCTTTCCGCGAGTATATCGAGGGGAAAGGGTATAAGTTCTTTGAGATGTCTGCGGCAACACGCCAGGGAGTAGATGACCTGACTAACTGTATAGCCGAAGAGCTTTCTAACCTTCCGCCGGTTCGCGTATTTGAGGCTGAATATGTTGCACCCGTCGAGGTTCGCGACAATCATGATGTTGAGATTTCAAGGCTCAATGGTGACGTATATATGGTTGAAGGTGAATGGATTAAGAGAGCCATGGGCTCTGTCAACTTCTCTGACCACGAATCAAGGCTCTATTTTGAACGTGTGCTCAGAACTCACGGAGTGTTTGACAAACTCGAAGAGCGCGGGGTTGAAGAGGGCGACACGATCATCATTTACGATTTGGAATTTGAGTATGTTAAATAGTAAAAAGTCGGGCAAAAGCCCGACTTTTTTTTATTTTTCCATTGCACGCATTGCATTATATATAAGCTCAACAGCGTCTTGACGTGTAAGTTTAGTTTCAGGACGTATCGTGGAATCTGAAAACTGCGTCATAACATTGAGTGAAGCTAAATTATCTGTAGCTTTTTGTGCCCATGCAGGAATTGATGATGCGTCTGCAAATATTGTTTTACTTTCAAGGTCTTCAGAGGAAATCAGGTTGTTTAGTATAACCGCAGCTTCGCTTCTGACTATTACATCGTTGGGGCGTAGATAGCATTTATCGTTAATTGTTGTTCCGCTTATAATTCCGGTGTTCATTGCGGCGCAAACAGTGGGCTTTACCCATGATGGGATTTCATTGTCATCCTCAAAACATGTTTCAGAAACTGCTGATACGTTTTCCTCTTCGGCGCAGAGTGCCATCGCCATTGAAATGAACTCACTTCGGGTTACCGGAAGTGATGGGTGCAGAAAGTTTTGAGCGCCTATTGTTTCACCTTTGAATATACCGTTTTCTGCCAGGGATATTGCTTGGTAGTGAAGTCCGTTATTTTCCATATCCGCATAAGTGAGCTCTACCTTTGAACGCTCTATTTCCACTGTAACGGTGCCGGCGTCGGACATATTTCCGTGCTTGTCAGTTGCTATATATTTAAAACTGTCTTTTCCGGTTTTGTTCTGATACGGTGAATATAAAAACTTGTTTTTAGCATCCATACAAATTTCAACGCTGCCGAGTTTAGGTTGCTCGGTTACCGAGTATATCAACTCATCGCATTCAGGGTCATTTCCGTGAAATACACCATTTATTGCGATGTTGCGCGCGGTTTTTATATCAATGTTTTCTACCTTAGGTGCATGATTTTCTTCTTTTAATACATTTACGCTGATGTTTACTGCTGTATCTGTTTTACCGGAACGATAAACGGGTATACAGGAGAAGTAGGTTTTTCCTGAAGCAGAGGATGTGGGGACAAATTTTAAAGCGCGTATGCCCTCAGTTGTTAGGGCTTCGCCACATATCAGGTCGCGTGTACCGAATTTTAGCGTACCGACTGCCGGGTCAGGTAGCCTGCAGATGATTATTCCGTCTGTTTTAGATATGCTGTCGACTGCAGAGAGAATGTCGGTATCTTTAAAGGTAAGCTCATTGCCGATTGAAATGGTTTTGGATACATTAATTGACTGAGGCGTATCATAAGCGAAGGAAAAAAGTGAGAGCGTTAATACGAATACCGTTAATACGGATGCTGTTTTAATTGCAATTTTGAATTTCATATTGATACCTCCGAAATAATGTATTAATATTCTTTGGCTTACGGAAGGTTTTATTCTGTAAGATAAGATGTAAACTGTTGGAAATTACGGTGCTTTGCTGTAAAGTGTTTTTTCGTTAAAACCTTTTCCTAAAACCTCACGTACATCTGAGATGATAACGAAGGCGCGGTTATCGGTTTTGCGTATAAGGTCAATGAGTGTGGGAAGTTCTTTAGGTGATGTTATGCACATAAGCATGGTATGCTCGTCGCGTGAATACATACCGATACTGCGTATTCCGGTTATGCCGCGCTTTAAAAGAGCCATAATAACAAGTGAAATTTCATCTGCTTTTTCAGAGAGGATATAGACGGATTTTGCATAGTCTCCCATGGTAAGAAGCGCGTCTGTCACTTTGGAAAAAATAAATATTGAAAGTGCAGAGTAAAAGGTTATTTCAAAGCTTTTAAATACCAGACCGGAGATGACGATTACTGAAAAATCTATTATCATTAGAAATATAGGTACAGAGATGTGAGGTAAAATACGGTTTAAAAGCATAGCGGAAAGATCGCTTCCTCCGGTTGATGCGCTTTTGCGCAGGACTAATCCGGTTCCAAGACCCATTAATATTCCACCTGAAACGGATGAAATAAAGTAGTTGTCAGAAAGTCGAGGCAAGTGGGAGGTGAGCTGAAGGAAAAAGGATAAGAACAGAACACCTGCCACTGTTTTTAAAACTGAGTCGCGGTTTAAATGCTTATAAGCAAAGAGAAAAAGGAAAATGTTAAAAACGATATTTGTAACAGACAGTGGTATGCCAAATAAATACAGCACAACCGTGCCGATTGTCGTAACGCCGCCGGATGAAATTTTGTTCGGCACTAAAAACAAGTTAAGTCCTAAGGAAATAACTGCGGTGCCGAGAAGTACAATGAGATATTCTGAGATTTTTATGAAAATTCTATTTTCCATTTTTTATAATATCTCCTCTTGATAAGTTGGAAGCATAATATTATATTTCCGCCAAAATCGGAAAAAATGTATTTGTTAATTTTATTAAAAAAACTGCGATGTTTTATCTCATTATTTGTTTTGACATCATTTGCATATCGTGATAAAATATTTTCAGTAAAATAAATAAAAGTTAGGAGACCGCTGTATGAAACAGGATATGATATTGATTCTTGATTTGGGCAGTGAAGCTAACGCTGAGCTCGCCCGCGAAATAAGAGCTATGGGTGTGTATACCGAAATTTATCCACATGATATTACCAAGGAAGAATTGGCTAATATCCCGGGAGTAAAGGGTATAGTTTTAAACGGTGGAAAAAACCGTGTTGTAGACGGAGAGGAAATTGATATTTCCGAGGAAATATATAATTGCGGTATTCCTGTTGTTTCCTTTGACCATAAAGGCGCTCCTGCGCTGACTGAAGATGAAACCGAGCGCAAAGCTGTACTTAACAAATTTGTGTTTGATACTTGTAAGGCAGAAAAAAATTGGAATACTGAGAATTTCATCGCCGACCAAATCGAGCTTATTCGTCGCCAGGTAGGGGACGGTAAGGTTCTCTTGGCTCTTTCCGGAGGTGTTGACTCTTCTGTTGTTGCAGCGCTTTTGGTAAAAGCTATTGGTGATAATTTGACCTGCGTCCACGTAAACCACGGCCTACTTAGAAAAGGTGAGCCGGAAGAGGTTGTACGCGTATTCCGTCAGGAACTCGGTGCAAATCTTGTATATGTGGATGCTGAAGAAAGATTCCTCTCTAAGCTTGAAGGTGTTTCCGACCCCGAAGAGAAGCGTAAGATAATTGGATCTGAGTTCATTCGCGTTTTTGAGGAGGAAGCGAGAAAGCTTGAAGGTATTTCGTATTTAGGTCAGGGAACAATCTATCCTGATATAATTGAAAGCGGAACCAAAACTCAGAAGAATATCAAAAGTCACCATAACGTCGGCGGTCTGCCTGAAGATCTTCAATTTGAATTAGTTGAACCGATTAAGATGCTCTTTAAAGATGAAGTAAGACAAGTTGGTTCGGCGCTTGGTCTACCGGACAGCATGGTCCAGCGTCAGCCGTTCCCAGGTCCGGGACTGGGTGTTCGTTGCATTGGTGCGATTACAAAAGAGCGCCTTGAGGCTGTGCGTGAGTCGGATGCAATTTTGCGTGAGGAGTTTGATATTTCCGGTCTTGCAGGAAAAGTTTGGCAGTATTTCACCGTGGTTCCGGATATTCGTTCGACTGGAATTAAAGATAATAACAGAAGTTTTGAGTGGCCGGTTATTCTCCGTGCGGTAAATACTGTGGATGCGATGACTGCAACTATAGAGGAAGTTCCGTGGGATGTTTTGCATAAAATAACCGATAGAATTGTAAAAGAAGTTCCGGGCGTAAATCGTGTTTTGTACGATTTAACTCCCAAGCCGACAGGCACAATCGAGTGGGAATAATACCAATTTAATACAATATATCTACAGTAGCAGACAGTGATTCTCATTGTCTGCTATTATTTTAGTGCTTTAGCGAAAGAGTTGACCGTTAAGGGCAACTCAACAACCTCCTGCAATGCGGGTGAGATTAAAGATTAAGCAAAGAAACATCCGATCTGATATACTGGTGAATGTTCAAGCCACCAACAAAAAGAAAGGATGTTTCTTATGGCAAAAAGTTTAGCACACACGAAGTGGGTATGCAAGTACCACATAGTATTACACCGAAGTATAGGAGAAAAATAGTATATAATCAGTTGAGAAAAGAGATATACAACAAATAATCCGAGACTTGTGCAAATGGAAAGGAGTAGAAATAATAGAAGGAAATATGATGCCGGATCATGTACATATATTGGTGAGTATACCGCCAAAGTACAGCGTATCTTTGTTTTTGGGACAAATCCTTGCAAAAAGGTTAAAAAAAGGGTATACTAATGATAGAAAATATCAGAGGAATGTTTTAAATTAACATTGGAGGTGATTAGGTGAACGAGAGACGCAGACAAATTAATGAATATATTCAGAGAAAGCAAGAGGTTATCCTAAGTGAACTCAAGCAGCTTGTGCCGGATGTTTCGGAAATGACGATAAGGCGCGATTTGGAAGCGCTTGAGCAGGAAGGCGAGATAATAAGGGTCCACGGCGGTGCAAAGTCAATAAATTCAATAAATCTGCTGGTTGAGGATGTTTTTTCTAAACGCAGTTCCGTAAACATAGATAAAAAAATGCAGATAGGTGAAAAAGCGGCAGAGTATGTAATTGCGGAAAACTCGATTTATTTGGACTCGGGAAGTACAACCATGGCATTGGCACAGCGCTTACCGGACAAGAGGCTTCTTATTTCAACTAACGGTCTTAATATCGCACTTGAGCTTTTGCGCTTAAAAAACGGTACGGTAAACGTTATTGGCGGTGAATTTAATAAGAACAGTATTTCAATGGTGGGCCCACAGGCGGTCAGAGGCATTTCAAATCTCAATATTGACACGGCTTTTATCGCTGCAACCGCGTTTTCTACAGATGGTGGGTTTAGCTGCGGTACTGCATATGATGCGGAATTGAAGCGACTGGTTCTTCAAAAAGCCAAACGCCGCATAGTGCTGATGGACAGTACTAAACTTGGAAAAACCATGCCGTACGTATTTGCGTGGCCGGAGGATATTGATATGCTGATATGCGACTGCGACATACCGCAAGAAGTTCGTGAATTTCTACATAATAAAGGTGTAGAAGTAGTGTGAAATTGCTAAGTTGGATATTGACAGAAACAAAACTAAAAAGTATAATTATTAACATGGAGATGTTAGTTTCAAACATTTTAAAAATTTATGTGAGGTGGCATAAAAATGAAAACAAAAGCGTTGAGACTTTATGGCAAAAACGATTTGCGTTTGGAGGAGTTTGAGCTTCCGCAAATCAGCGATGATGAAATACTTGCTGAAATAGTTACTGACAGTATTTGCATGTCAAGCTATAAGGCGGCACTTCAGGGGGGGGACCACAAGCGCGTTCCTGATGATGTATCGGATAACCCGATTATTATCGGTCATGAGTTCTGCGGAATTATTCGCGAAGTAGGTAAGAATTGGCAGGATAAGTTTAAAGTGGGAAATAAATTCTCAATTCAGCCGGCTCTTAACTACAAGGGTAGCTTGTACGCTCCGGGATATTCCTATCAGAATATCGGCGGTTGCGCTACATATGTTGTGATTCCCGCTGAGGTAATGCTCTGCGATTGTCTGCTCGATTATAACGGAGACGCGTTCTTCCATGGTTCTCTCTCTGAGCCGATGTCCTGCATAGTTGGCGGTTATCATGCAATGTACCATACCAAACCCGGTTCCTACGAGCATGAGATGGGCATCCGCGAGGGCGGAAACCTAATTATCATGGCAGGTGCAGGTCCGATGGGTATGGGTGCTATTGACTATGCTATGCACTGTGACCGCAAGCCGTCACTTCTCGTTGTAACTGATATTGACGATGCACGTCTTGAGCGTGCAAAGAGCTTGCTGACTCCTGAGGATGCTGAGAAGAACGGCGTTAAGCTCGTTTATGTAAATACCAATAATGTAGGCGATGCAAAACAGTATCTCATGGATTTGACCGACGGTAAGGGTTATGATGACGTTATGCTCATGGCTCCGGTTAAGCCGGTCTGCGAGCTTGCTGATTCGGTTCTTGCATATGACGGTTGCATAAACTTCTTTGCAGGTCCGACCAATCATGAATTCTCCGCAACAGTTAACTTCTATAACCTGCACTACAATGCAACACATCTGCTCGGAACCTCCGGCGGAAATACCGATGATATGCGTGAGTCATTAAAGCTCATGGAAACCGGAAGACTCAATCCGGCGGTTATGGTAACCCATGTCGGCGGTATTGACAGTGCTAAGGAGTCAACTCTCAATCTCCCAAATATCAAGGGCGGTAAAAAGCTTATTTATACTCATGTTGATATGCCGCTTACTGCAATTGACGATTTTGAAGAGCTCGGCAAAACAGATCCTTTCTTCAAGGGACTTAGTGATATAGTAAAGCGCAGTAACGGTCTTTGGAGTGCAGAGGCTGAGAAGTATCTTCTTGAAAATAAGAAATAAATAAGAAATTACAATAAGAAAGGTGGAAATCAGAACATGGCAACTCCGGTAATTATGCCCCGTCAGGGACAGTCAGTTGAAAGCTGCATTATTGCAAAATGGAATAAAAACAAAGGTGATACGGTTGAGATAGGCGATGTGCTTTTCTCATATGAGACAGATAAGGCAAGTTTCGAGGAAACTGCTAAAGTAAGCGGTACCGTACTTGATATATTCTTTGAAGAGGGTGACGATGTACCCTGCTTATTGAATGTGTGTGTAATCGGTAATCCGGGGGAAGATGTAAGCGAGTTTAAGCCTGCATCAGAGGACGACGATGCACCGGCGGCTTCCGCGGAAGCTGCACCCGCAGCTGCGCCGGTTGTTGAAGCTGCAGCACCTGCGGCTACTACCTCAAACGGAGATATGAAGATTTCTCCGCGTGCACGCAATCTTGCAGAAAAGAGCTGTGCAAACCTCAATCTTGCACAGGCTACCGGACCTAACGGTCGTATTATTGAGCGCGATGTAGAGCGTCTTATCGCCGAGGGTAAGATTTCTACATATGCAGCAGCAGATGCTTATGCAAGTGCATCTGCGGATATTGCGGGTTCAGGCGTTGGCGGTCGTGTTACCGTAGCTGATATGGCTGCTCCTGTATCTGCTGCATCCGCTGCAATGGCTGACAGCGACATTCCGGAATTTGAAGAGGTTAAGAACTCAAATATCCGTAAGGTTATTGCAAAGTCAATGCATACTTCACTTTCTACCATGGCTCAGCTTACATTCAACACAAGCTTTGATGCTACCGCAATCCTTAACTACCGCAAGATTCTCAAGGAGCAGGGCGCGGCTTACGGCATGGAGAAGGTTACACTCAACGATATGATTCTCTTTGCGGTATCACGTGTTCTCTTGAACCACAAGGTTCTCAACTCATACTTTGCAGATGATAAGATGACTATTTTCAATAATGTTCATCTGGGTGTTGCAACAGATACGGAAAGAGGTCTTATGGTTCCGAACGTATTCTATGCAAACCGCATGAGCCTGAAAGAAATCTCCGACAAGGCAAAGGAAGTTTGCAGTGCATGCCGTGACGGCGCTTGCAGCCCGGATATATTAAAGGGTGGCACCTTCACAGTAAGTAACCTCGGCAACATGGGTGTTGAGAGCTTTACACCGGTTATCAACCCGCCGCAGTGTGCAATACTGGGCGTTTGCAGCGTTACAAAGCGTGTACGTGAAGTAAACGGTGAACTCAAGCTCTATCCGGCTATGGGACTTTCTCTCACATTTGACCACCGTGCTGTTGACGGCGCACCGGTTGCTCGTTTCCTCAAGGAGCTTTGCACCGCGCTTGAAAACTTTACCATGCTGTTAGGTGCATAAAAATAAGGAGGAAATAAACAATGTTTGATCTTATAGTTTTGGGTGGCGGTCCCGCAGGTTATCTGGCTGCAGAGCGTGCAGCAGAAGAAGGTTTAAGCGTTGCAGTTATTGAGAAGCGCTTTCTCGGTGGCGTTTGCTTAAACGAGGGCTGCATCCCGACAAAGACTCTTTTAAATTCAGCAAAGATTTACGATTATACCAAGCATGCCAACGATTACGGCGTAGAAGTTACCGCATCTTCACTTGACCATGCAGCGGTTGTTGCGCGCAAGAACGATGTAACAAAGAAGCTTGTTAACGGAATTCGTGCAGCACTTAAATCCGGCAAGGTTACCGTTGTTGAAAGCGAAGGCGTAATCACCGGTAAAGGTGAGGGGTTCAAGGTTAAAGCGGGTGACCAGGAGTACGAAGGCAAGAATTTGATTGTTGCATGCGGTTCTATGCCGGTTGTTCCGCCGATTCCCGGACTTCGCGAAGCTCTTGATGCAGGTGTTGCTTTGACTAACCGCGAAATTCTGGATATGACCGAGGTTCCCGAAAAGCTGGTAGTTATCGGAGGCGGTGTAATCGGTCTTGAAATGGCATCATACTTTAATTCTGCAGGAAGCCAGGTAACCGTTATCGAAATGCTTCCGAAAATTGCAGGTCCTACAGATGATGAAATTTCAAAGATTCTGCTTGAGAGCTATACTAAAAAAGGAATTGACTTTAAGCTTGGCGCAAAGGTTGTAGGCCTTTCCGGCGGTGAGGTTTCATATGAGCTTGACGGAAAGACGGAGACTGTTAAGGCAGATAAGGTCCTTGTATCCATCGGACGTCGTGCAGCTACTGCCGGCATCGGTCTTGAGAGCATAGGTGTTGAGCTTGAGCGCGGTGCTATCGTAACCGACCTCTGCTGCCGTACCAACATCCCGGGCGTGTACGCAACGGGTGACTGCAACGGCAAGTCAATGCTTGCTCATACCGCTTACCGTGAGGCTGAGGTTGCAGTAAATAACATCGTAGGCAAGAAAGATGTTATGCGCTACAATGCTATTCCGGCTGTTATCTATACTAACCCTGAAGTTGCAAGCGTGGGTGAGACTGAAGAAACCGCAGCAAAGAAGGGAATTAAGTTTAAGAAATCAACTGTCAGCATGATGTATTCCGGACGCTATATGGCGGAGAACACTGAGTATACCGGAATTTGCAAGGTTCTCGTTGAGGAGAAAACCGACCGCATCATAGGCGTACATATGATTGGTAACTATTCATCAGAGATTATATTCTCTGCTGCGATGATGGTTGAGTGTGAGATGCGCGTTAAGGATGTCAAGGAAATGGTATTCCCGCATCCGACTGTATGTGAAATTGTTCGTGAAGCTATTTTTAAACTTAAATAAGCAAGAATTGTAAAGGAGTGGAATTTAAATGCCTAAGTCACAATATTTAGATCCTAAAGAGTGCAGAAAGAGTGGTTTTATTTCCTTTACCGATATTCCGGTAAATCAGTACAATAAGACCATCGAAGAAGAAAAGAAGATTTACACAAAAGACGATTTCATGCGTATTTACCGCGATATGGCTATCATTCGTGAGTTTGAAACCATGCTCTATGAAATCAAGACTACCAGCCATTATAACGGCGTTGATTACAATAACCCGGGTCCTGCTCACTTGTCCACCGGCCAGGAGGCTTCTGCAGTAGGTCAGGCATACATACTCGATAAGGACGATTTCATCTTTGGTTCACACAGAAGCCACGGCGAAATCCTTGCAAAAGGCCTGTCCTGCATTTACAAGCTTGACGATAAAGAGCTTTATTCCATAATGGAAAACTTCCTTGGCGGCGAAATCCTCAAGGTTATCGAGGGCCAGCAGAAGAATAAGGGTGACATTAAGGAACTCGCTGTTGACTTCCTTATCTACGGTGCATTAGCTGAGATTTTTGCACGTACTACTGGCTTTAACCGTGGTCTTGGCGGATCAATGCATGCGTTCTTTACTCCGTTTGGTATTTACCCCAACAATGCTATCGTTGGCGGTTCGGGTACAATTTCACTCGGTGGTGCTCTTTATAAGAAAATTAATCAGAAAAACGGTATCGTAGTCTGCAACATCGGCGACGCATCATTAGGTTGCGGTCCGGTTTGGGAAGCAATGAACATGGCTGTTATGGATCAGATTAATCAGCTGTGGGATGAGAGCCATAAGGGTGGACTGCCGATTATCTTTAACATCTTTGACAACATGTACGGCATGGGCGGTCAGACTATCGGTGAGACGATGGGTTACAATATGCCTGCACGTATCGGCGCAGGTCTCAGCCCGACTCAGATGCACGCAGAGCGTGTTGACGGTTATAACCCGCTTGCGGTTATCGATGCAATGCGCCGCAAGAAGAAACTGCTTGATGAGAAGCAGGGACCTGTTCTTCTCGATGTTCTCACTTACCGTGTAACCGGACATTCTCCGTCCGACGCTTCAAGCTACCGTACCGCAGAGGAAATCGAGGCATGGGTAAAGGAAGATGTGCTTGAGGCATACAGCAAGAAGATGGTCGATGCAAAGATTGCAACTCAGGCTGAGTTTGACGCTATCCGCGCAGATGTAAAAGACCTGATCACCAAGGCTTGCAAGCTGGCTGTTGATGAAAGTGTTTCTCCGCGTATGGACCTTAATAAGGATCCGGATGCGATTGAGAAAATCATGTTCTCTAACCAGAAGGTTGCTAAGATGGAAGACCGTCCTTGCGATGTTCTTATGCCGAAGGAAGAGAACCCGCGTGTACAACAGATAGCTAAGAAAG
>JAZTXE010000010.1:0-39144 GCA_045636205.1 Eubacteriales bacterium | reverse complement strand
GGGTTCGAGTCCCTTAGGAATATAATATATAAACAAAAATCCCCCGTACCAATGTACGAGGGATTTTATTTGGCGCGCTTGAAGGGACTCGAACCCCTGACCTACTGGTTCGTAGCCAGTCACTCTATCCAGCTGAGCTACGAGCGCATTTCCAATGCTATTTTGTTGACAGCTTTAATATAATACCACATATCAACTGTAAAATCAAGCCTAAATTCAAAATTTTTTATTTTTTTCTTTTTATCCCTATTTACCATCCGTGCCGACAAAAGAACTGCGCATTTTTTAAAAAACAAAATCCCTATCATGTGTTGACAGTTGAATTTGTTTTTGATACAATAGTAAAAACTTATATTTTTAGGAGACAGTATTTTAAATGGACAGTAGCGACGACGAAACCGGAAACTGTTGTAGTTACAGATATGTATATACAGGCGTATCCACGCGGTTAGAACACCTCGTGGATATGCCTTTTTGCGTTTCAACGCGGCGGCGGATTTATTTCCGGCTCTGATATTTAAAAAATCAAAACTTATTTTTTATAATTAATTTTAAGGAGAGAATAAAAAACAATGACCGCAAGTGACATATTACCCTATATTATATCCATGGCGTTATGCATACTGTTTTCAGGGTATTTTTCAGCAACCGAAACCGCTTTTTCTTCCCTTAATAAGACTCGCTTAAAAGCTCTGTCGGAAAAAGGGAATCGAAAAGCAGAACTCGCACTGGCTCTTTCAGAGCAGTACGACCGCCTGATTTCTACAATTCTTATAGGAAATAACATCGTTAATATCGCAGTTGCATCTATAGGCACGGTTTTATTCGTTCATCTGTACGGCGATATCGGAGCAACGGTATCTACGGTTGTAGTAACCATAGCAGTTCTTATTTTTGGCGAGATAACACCCAAGAGCATAGCAAAAGATTTTCCCGAGAAATTCGCAATGTTTTCTGCTCCGTTTATTCGTCTGCTCATTTGGGTGCTCACCCCTTTAAACTTCCTGTTCTCCATGTGGAAAAAGCTTATATCGAAACTCTTTAATGTAGAGGAAGACTCAAAAATGTCGCAGGAAGAGCTGCTTCTCTTGGTAGACGAGGTTGAACAAGAAGGAAGCATTGACACTGACGAGGGTGTCCTTTTACGTAACGCCATAGAGTTCGGCGATTTGGAAGCTGAGGATATTCTTACTCACCGCGTAGACTTGGAAGCAGTTCCTATCGAAGCACCGAAGGAAGAAATCGCACGTGTTTTTAATGAGTCAAGATTTTCGCGTCTGTTGGTCTACAAGGAAAACATTGATAATATAGTTGGCATAATCCATCAGAAGGATTTTTATATAGGCTCGGGTGTAACCGAAAAAGAAGTCACCGACATCATCACTCCTCCGCTGTTTATACATAAGTCGGAGAAGATAGATGACCTGCTCAAGCTTCTGCAAACGCGCAAATCTCATATCGCAATCGTCATTGACGAATACGGCGGCACTCTGGGTATCGTCACGATGGAAGATATACTCGAAGAGTTGGTTGGTGAAATATGGGACGAGCACGATGAAGTAACCGTCACCTTCCGCGAGTTATCTGAAAACGTATTCCTGGTTGACTGCACGGTAAATTTCAACGACTTCTGCCAATTCTTTGACATTGATGATGAAGATGCGGACAGTGTATCTCTCGGTGGTTGGATAATGGAGCAGCTTGACAAAATCCCGGTAAAGGGCGACCGCTTCACTTATGAGAATTTAAATATAATTGTAACCCAAACCGATTCCCATCGCGTGGCTTTTGCAAAAGTAATACGTACAGTCGAAACCGAAGATGAAGAAAAAAATAAAGACTAAAAGTAAAAGATAGAAACTCTCATGAGAGTTTCTATCTTTTCTTCGCTTATGGTTTAATATTTAATTTCTTCCAATCTAAACAAAAAATAAAGGAAACTCGTTTTACGAGATTCCTTTATTTTGGTCGGGTTGACAGGATACAGCCGCTTCGCGTCTTATTTGCTTGACGACCGAGCGGTTTAACCGCTCAGTACCCGTCTTCGCACCATGCGTCGGCAAAACACTCCACCGGAGTATTTTGCTTTTCTCCGCATGCCTTCTTAAGGTTCAAATCCTTCCAATTTAAACAAAAAATAAAGGAACCTCGCTTTACGAGATTCCTTAATTTTGGTCGGGTTGACAGGATTTGAACCTGCGGCCTCTGCGTCCCGAACGCAGCGCTCTACCAAACTGAGCCACAACCCGTTGTCTCAACACTTGTTATATTATAGAGATTTCCGAGCTGATTGTCAAGAGTTATTTTAGACTTTTTATAAGTTTTTTTATTTTTATTTCATATACTGCTGATTTTTCGCATTGCTGCATACATGTCCTCGGGCAAATCGCACTTTAAGAAAATTTCTTCACCCGAAATAGGGTGTGTGAAATTCATTTCCGCTGAGTGAAGTGCAAACCTTTCTATCAACTTCGGCTCTTCTTTTCCATATAAAAAATCTCCTACAAGCGGATGTCCTATATACGACATATGTACACGGATTTGATGGGTTCTCCCGCTCATAAGTTCAAGCTCGACAAGGCTACAATTCCCAATTTCTTCGAGAACACGATAATTTGTTTTAGCCCACTTTCCATCCGAATGAACAATTCTTTTAAGTACCGAGCCTTCTTCTCTGCAAATAGGAGCTTCCACGCTACCGCACTCCTGACTGAATCTGCCGTGCACTATCGCACGGTATTTGCGCTTAAACTGCCCGGTATGCAGCTTATTTATAAGCGCGGTATGCACATGGCTATTCTTTGCAACAGCCATAAGCCCTGACGTTCCGCTATCGAGTCTATTAACCGGTCTGAAAATCACGTTTTCGCCTTTTTGAGCATAGTGCCAGACGACGATATTCCCAATCGCACCTTGCGGATCACCTATAGCGGGCTGAACCGGTATCCCTGCGGGTTTATTTATTACAAGAACATCTTCATCCTCATAATAAACATCAAGCACTCCGGGCACGGGAATAAGCTTTGCACATGCACTCTCATTATTTTCAATTACAACCTTAATAATATCCCCTTGTTTTACCCGCACATTGACATGAACAGATTCTCCGTTTAATGTTATCCCCCTCGGAGTGCGCTTTATCCTTGCAAGTAGCTTTGCGGATATAGAAAGCTCACGTCTTAGCAAATCGCGCAAAAAAGAGCCATCCTGCGTCACTGTGACGCAGTGTTCAATTATTCTGTTCATTCCTCGCCACGTCTTACTCTGAGCATAGCGCCTGCCACCGCTTGGCGCGGCAAAATTATATACGCTTCCATCTTTGCATGACGCGCAACATCAAGCACCTGACCGTCCAAATCAAAAAGCTCGGCCTTAAACGCGCAGGTTTCTTTTTTCGGCTCAAGAAGCTCCAAATCATCCCCGCTAAAGAACCGGTTTCGCACGCTTATACGCGCTTTTCCGTCTGCATCACAGTCTAAAACAACCGCGGCAACATCCCAGTCTCGAATATACATTGAATCCCTATGATACTCACTGGGTGTTTCTCCTAAATAAAAGCCTGTGAAATATTCGCGGTGGCTTACCTTGTGAACTTCCTCCGACCACGGACCTTTCGGGTTCCATTTTTCCGGACATTCCAAATATGAGTCAATCGCCATTCTGTAGGCATTTGTTATCGTCGCATTGTAAAAAGCGGATTTGACACGACCTTCTATCTTAAAGCTGTCAATCCCCGCATCGATAAGCTCAGGAATATGCTCAATCATACACATATCCTTCGAATTGAATATGTATGTACCTTTTCCATCCTCGCAAATTTCATAATACTCGCCCGGACGTTTTTCTTCCATAACCGCATATTTCCAACGACAAGGTTGCGCACAGCGTCCACGGTTGGAGTCACGCCCGGTCATATATGTTGAAAGCATACACCGCCCGGAATAGGACATACACATTGCTCCGTGCACAAACGTCTCTATCTCAAGTTCTGTGGGAGTTTTTGCACGTATCTCACGAATTTCGTCAAGGCTGAGTTCACGTGCTAAAACTATACGGTCAGCACCCAACTCGTGCCACGCATTCGCACTTTGATAATTTACAATACTCGCCTGAGTGCTTATATGGATTTTAACATTCGGCGCATATTTCTTAACCGCAGATAAAACACCAATATCTGCAACAATAACCGCATCTGCACCCGCACTCTCAAGCACCTCGAGAAATGCAGGCAGCCGCGCAACTTCATCGTTGCGCGGCATTGTATTTAACGTAACATACACCGCCGCCCCTCGTTTATGGGCATACGCTATCGCGTCTGCAATGCTGTCCTGCGAAAAGTTTTCGGAAGCACAGCGCATTCCAAATTCCTCACCTGCAAGGTATACCGCATCTGCACCGTATGCGAGCGCGGTTTCAAGCTTTTCTCTGTCACCTGCCGGTGATAAAAGCTCCGGTCTCTTCATAATTTTCCCGCCTTTTATCATATCTTAATCACGGATTTAAATTGGGTACCTTCTGATGCTCTGCGTATGTCTTTGAGAATTTGTGCGTTCCGTTTTCCTGCAGAGCAAAGAACAGGTAATCCGTGTCTGCCGGATACAGCGCAGCCTCAATAGCCTCTATTCCCGGGCTTGCTATCGGTCCGGGCGGTAAACCCTTGTTTTCATATGTGTTATACGGACTTTCAACCTTAGTATCCTCTATCGTCAGCACTTTTTTATTAGTGCCCAGCGCATACTGAACCGTCGCGCATGATTCAAGGTACGGATAGCTTTTGCTGTCAAGCCTGTTGTGGAACACGGATGAAATTTTCTCACGGTCCGCCGCGGTTGCTTCTTTCTCTATAATGGATGCAAGGGTGATAACTTCATGAACCGTCATATTGAGTTCACCCGCTCGGGATGTCATTGCGTTGGTGAATTTATTCTTAAAGTTTGAAATAAGCTTCTTTACTACGCGCACCGGGTCATCGCCCACATAAAACTCATAGGTATCCGGGAACAAATAACCCTCAAGACGATTCAGCTCGCCACTCTTTAAATTCTCAAGAATCGTCTCTTCAAAGTCATGCCCCTTGAGCACAGCCTCAAGCGCTTGTTTTTCACAAACGCCCTTTTCTACCATAAGTTCGACTATCTGCTTGATGTTATACCCCTCAGGTATGGTTACACGCACAGTCTCCTTATATGTTGATTTGCGCGTTAATGTACGCAGAAGTGCTCTGTAATCAAGAGATGCATTGGGTTCATGTTTTCCGGCGATAAACTTTACATCGTCGGTTGTAAGGCCGACAAAAAGGCTAAAGAGCATCGGATGATTTATAATATCCGCCTTCTTTAATATGCGCGCGACCTGGTACGTCCCCGCATTTTCAGGGATTTCCACAACCGCAGTATAGTCCGGCTTTTTAAACGCAAAAACCTCATTGGCGGCAACTATAATAAAAGCCGAAAAAAGCATTGATATACCGAGAACAAACGCCCAGTACATCATAATCGCGTTTTTGTTTATCCTTTTTTTCTTTGACTTTCTGCGTCCTGCAGAAGTCTGCCGGACATCAAATTTCTGAGTTCTCTCATTCCTGTAATCTGCCACTGTATATCCCCTGCCTTTCAAATTCTTATCCCAAATATTGTGACACTCTCTCAAGCTTTGGCATAGTATAAACCAGAGCCAATAAAGCGAGGTGAAACATTGTGTGCTTTAACAATATTTTCGACGACTCCAACTGGATTTGGATCCTTGTAATCATCGTTGTTCTCTGCTGTTGCTGCAACTAATCCTTGGCGCAAACGTCCATACCCTTTGTACAGGGCTCCGGATTTTCCGGAGCCTTTGTCTATTTTACGCGCCAAATCTCTTCATCGCTTATTATTACGTGAACTTTCCTGTCGTGCTCGTCAACATTCATTTCATCAAGAAGCTGTTCTTTGCGACACACTCCTACAAGTGCCGCGCTGACGTCATTTGCAAGATAGCGGTCATAATATCCGCCACCACGCCCCAAACGGTTTCCGCTTCTGTCAAAACACACGCCGGGAACTAATATAAAATCAAGCTCATCGGGCGATGTCTTTTCACTTTCCTCCGAAACCGTAGGAATACCATAGCGCCCGTCAATCAAGTCATCTTCGCTTTCAAGCCGTGCAGCATGCATAACCCCACCGCCGTGGCATATGGGTATATATACCTTTTTACCGTCCCGAAGCGCCTGCGATATAAGATTGCGTGTGTCAACCTCTTTGCCTACGCTTACGTATAAAAACAGTTTTTCAGCGTTTCTATATTCTTCTGACTGTAATATGTTTTGGCAAATTTTCAAATCCGCCTCAGTCATTCTGCTCTCCTGCATTCGCGCAAGCTCTTCCATATGTATTTTACGCAGCAGCTTTTTATCCATTTAAACCACCCGCAAATTTTATTTTTTATATTGAATTTCCGCAGCTACGTCATCGGCAATAGCTTTGCCCTTGAGTGCTGAAAGAAGCGAAAATCCGAACTGGAATGCAGCTCCTGCACCTTTAGCAGTTATAAACGCACCGTCAGCTACACATCCGGACTTTTCCGAAATCTGCGCACCTTTTAAATCGCCTTCGCACCCCGGATAGCACACCGCCTTTTTGCCATCAAGCAGACCAAGTCTTCCCAAAATCATGGGCGCGGCGCAAATAGCTCCAACAACCTTCCCCGCGGCAGCCGCCTGCTTTACAAGTAATCTGACACGCTCATCAGCCCACAGGTTATCAACACCGGGCTGACCGCCTGGGAGTACAAGCATATCCATTTCATATATTATCAAGTCATCAAGACAAATATCCGTCTTTACAGTTATTCCGCGTGTGCTGCGCGCCTCGCTGCCGTGCACGCCGACGAGCTTTACGTCAGCCCCTCCGCGCCTGAGTATATCAACAGGCACAATAAGCTCAGTTTCTTCAAAACCGTCAACAACCAAAACGTAAACCATTTTTAAATACTCACCTTTCCATATCAGCTGTGCATTAAATTCATATAAGCATTTTTAAAATCAAACTCTCCTGCCGCCCGGCTGAGCGGGTAAACGCTTCCGCAACACACCTCACCGCACGGCATGAAGATATTAATATCGCTTTTATCTTCTTCCCTTGCTATGCCTTCGAGCAATGCTTCCGCATATTTATCATCCTCTGCGGCAATTTCCCTTACGGTTGCTTTCCCATTCTCCTCGGCATACGTTCCGAAACAGACGAGCTTTCCGCACTCTTCAAGCAGATAAATACCGCCGCCTGAGAACTCAAACTCTTCAATAAGCAGTTTCCATTCTTCATATGTTCTCTTCACATGAAGCTTATCCTCAAAATACGCTTCATATATAGAACTTATACTTTCTATATCCGCCGCGCATGCCTTGCGTACATTCTTTTCCAAACTGCCGCTTGCGCGATAAATCTTTTCATGCATGCCAAACGCAGGAGAAAATCCGAATTTCTCATAAAATGCGAATAGGCCTTCGTTCTGCGGCACCAGCATACATAAATCCATACCGCACTCACGCGCTTCTTTAAGCGTTTCATTCAAAAGAATTCCCGCAAGTCCGCGCCCGCGCATTTCAGGACGGGTTCCTACTCCGTAAATATAATATCCTTTCAGCTCATCTTTACCGTCTTTTGCAAACGAGTATGGGAAAACATACAGCGCTGCGGCAATTTTCCCTGAGCATGAAATAAGCCTTACCGCGCTGTAATTATACATTCTTTCAAAGAAAAAAATGTTAAATTCAGGAGCTTCCGGAAAACATATCGCCCATAGCTCACGTAATTCTTCAAAGTCGTTCTCTTCGCCGTGTCTTACGCAGTATTTATCCATGTTCAGTCTCTTTTCCAAACCGCTCTGTATTTTGTAAGCAGAATTTCAGGATGATATGAGAGCTTTGCTTTACGCAATCCCTCAGAACCCGCATCATCCTCACGGTTAATGTATCTTACGTCCGTGCAATGGCTCGCAGCGAAAAACTGATTTATCGCCTGATAGATGCCGGGATACTGTATATCCGCTTTTTCTACCGACACCAAAAACGCATCGCTGCACAAGCGAGAGCCTATACTGTATGCGGCAATCTTCTCATCGACTCTGATAAGCCCGCCTACATAACCAAGTTCATCGAAATTTTTAAATATTCTCTCTATCACTGTCATTTCGCCTTCAAGAGAGGCTCGGTTATCATCGTTTATGTTTTTTTCAAGCCAGTATTTCTGGAACTCATATACCTCTGCCAAATCGTCCGAGGTAAAGTTTTGATACTCATATCTGCCGTCAAGAAATTTTTTAAACTTATTCACGTTATTTCTCTTCTGATGAAACGTTCTTCCCGCAAGCTCAATCAAATCTTTTGCGTTATAAACATAATCGAAGCTGTCGCGGTCCTCAGAAAATTCAAATGCATCAGGCATAATATTTTCCAAACGCTCACGCATACACTCCGTAACGCTTATAAGCGTAGGCTTCGTACCACGCTCTTTTGCATCGTTGCATACAAGCTCTATTGCATGGACAGGATCGCCCTCACCCCTCGGCATTTGATAAAAATTATTCTCGTCTTTGCCTGAACGTATAAAGAGAAAATCCTCATAAAAACACAGTTGTGTATTAAAAAACTTCGCCCATGCATACAACGCATTAAACGAGCCCTCTGCATGTATGGCATTTTTGCAACACAGATATTTCCCTGCTCGCTCTCTGTGTGAAATATCAACCGGCTCAAAATTAAGCATCATGTTAAACGTCCCTTACCTTCTACAAAACCTCTCGCACACGCGCATATAACTCGGAATGTATATCCTCAATAGTTCTAATATGATTATTTTGCGTGCATTTTATGCTGTGCCAAGAAAACATTTCCGCCGCTTGAGCTGCAGACTCATAACATTGCTGCAGGTATTCCATGTCATGCTCGTGTATGTCAATCTGCTTTCCTTCACGCTGGGCTAAGAGCTCAGCCGCACAGCATATCGGCATATCCAGTAAGAACACGTGGTCAGGTGCCGGAAGCCCCAAAAGATTGTACTCCAGATCAAAGAGCCAGTTGAAGAACTCACCTCTTTTTTGTGCACTCATCTTAGCGCCCTGATGCACGGCATTGGACGTAGTGTATCTGTCAAGTATGAGCACCCCCCCCGACTGATAATACTCGCGCCAATCGCTTAAGTATGAAGCACATCTGTCAACCGCAAAAAAAACAGACGCGGTATGGGCATTCACATCATCAGGCTTTTTGCCGAAATCACCGTTTAAATACATGCGTATAAGCGCAGATGAATCCTCATTATATCTCGGAAAAGTTACCGTTTTAAACTCGCATTTTTCCTCACGCAATCTATCGCACAAAAGCTTAAACTGCGTGGATTTTCCCGATGCGTCGGTTCCCTCTAAAACAATCAGTTTGCCAGGCATTTTAAATTCACTCGTTCCCTTTTATTTCTTTTTCGCGTACTTTTTAACTGCCAAAATAAATTTAGGCAGTGCCATCATGCGTCCGATTCTTGACGGCTGCTTTGCAAGGCGGTAAAACCACTCAAGCCCAAGCTTTATCCAAAACTCAGGTGCGCGTTTAACCTCGCCTGCAAAAACATCCAACGAACCGCCGAGTCCAAGCATCAGCTTTGTGTTAAGCTCGTTAAAGTTTTTACCCATCCAATATTCCTGCTTGGGAGCACCTAAGCACACGAACAGTATTTCAGCGCCACTTGCATTTATCTCATCGATTACCTCGGCATCGTCCTTAAAGTAGCCGTCATGCACGCCTGCAATGACAAGTCCGGGATATTTCTCAACCAGATTATCCGCAGCGGTTTGAGCAATACCGGGCTTTGCACCTAAAAGGAATATACTTTTTTCGGTTTTACTCAAACGCTCAATGAGCGCTTCGCCAAGCTCTATTCCCGCGACCTTTCCCTTCATAGGTGTTTTGAGAATATTCGCGGCTTTAATTATTCCTATTCCGTCCGGCACAACAAGGTCTGCCTTGTTTATAATATCCTTGAGTTTTAAATCATCCTTGGTCATATAAGCGATTTCAGAGTTTGGCGTTACAACCATGTGATTTCCGTCCGCTTCAGTTAACGCCATGGCGCGCCCAACCGCCTCAGGCAGAGTCACATCGTCAAAACCTATTCCGAAAATATCAACTCTTTTATCCATCTCTACCACCTTACCCTTTGCATCAAGTATTATTCGTGGTCCTTCTTGCGGATTTCCGCACGTTTGATTTTTCCGCCCAAGGTCTTCGGAAGTTCATCTACAAACTCAATAATTCTCGGGTACTTGTAGGGCGCAGTTACTTTTTTAACGTAATCCTGAAGCTCTTTTACAAGCGCATCGCTTCCCTGGTAGCCGTTTGCAAGAACTACTGTAGCCTTTACCACCTGACCGCGAATCGGGTCGGGTGCTGCAGTAATTGCACACTCTACAACCGCAGGATGCTCAATCAATGCACTCTCAACCTCAAACGGTCCAATTCGGTATCCTGAGCACTTTATAACATCGTCATTCCTTCCTACGAACCAGTAGTAACCGTTGCTGTCTCTCCATGCAATATCGCCGGTATCGTAATACTTTCCGCCAAGATTTGCACGAGTCAGGTCCTCATCCTTATAATAACCGGTAAACAATCCTACCGGCGGATTATGCGCAACATCCATTACTACAACCGACCCCTCATCACCGTCCTCACACGGATTATCATCAGCATCGACAAGCTCAATATCATAAAGCGGAGATGGCTTACCCATCGAACCGGGGATCGGGTCAAACCACTGGAAGTTTGCAAGAATTACCGATGACTCACTCTGACCAAAGCCCTCGCACAGCTTAAGACCGGTAACCTCGTACCATTTCTTGAACACCTCCGGATTAAGCGGTTCACCCGCGATGCAGCAGTGCTTGATGCAGCTTAAATCAAACTTCGTAACATCCTCCTGCAGCATAAAGCGAAACATGGTGGGCGGTGCGCAGAACGTGGTTACCTTATGCTCGGTTATTTTCTCAAGAAGCTTTAAGGGGATAAACTTGTCCATATCATAAGCAAAAATAACCGCTCCACAAATCCACTGACCGTAAATCTTTCCCCATCCAAACTTTGCCCAGCCAGAATCGGATACGCTCATATGCAACTTATTCTCCTGAACACGCTGCCAATACTTGGCCGTAACAATATGCCCAAGCGGATATGAGAAATTATGCTGAACCATTTTGGGCATTCCGGTAGTTCCCGAAGTAAAGTAGACGAGCATAATATCATCAATCTTTGTAGCATCCTCACCTGTCGGGCGCTCAAAAACATCCGAATATTTTTCTATTTCATCTTCAAAGCACAGCCAACCGTCACGCTTATCAACAACCATGATACGTTTTTTGAGATTCGGGGTTTCATCCCATGCGCTCTCTACCTGATCTATTACAAAGTCATCGTTTACGCATATTACAGCTTTTATGTTTGCGGCGTTTGCGCGGTAGACAATATCTTTCTTTGTAAGCTGAAGCGAACCCGGGATAAGAGTTGCACCCAGCTTATGTAACGCGGTTGCGCATACCCAATACTCCCATCTGCGGCGCAGGATGAGCATTACAACGTCGCCCTTCCCAATCCCCAAATCCTTCAAGAAATTTGCGGTTTTGTTTGAAAGACGCTTGATGTCAGTAAAGGTAAACTCCTTTTCACCGCCGTGGTCATCGCACCAAACCAGAGCACGTTTTTCCGGCTCCTGTTCTGCCCATGCGTCAACAATGTCAAACCCGAAATTGAAGTTTTCCGGTACATTTACTCTGTAATTTTTCTTAAAATCCTCATATGAGTCAAATTCTATTCTCGGAAGAAATCTTTCAAGAAGCACTTTTGTCCCCTCCCTTTTATTCTGCAATAACAGTCAAAAACTGCGCTTTTTCTTTTCCAATGCATTTTTGACTGTGCGGGTGCTCAGGATTAAAATAAATTGAATCACCCTTATTTAAAATTATCTCTTTCCCGTCAAAACAAAGTGCAATGCAGCCCTCGAGCACCATGTTAAACTCCTGACCTTTATGAGTAATCGGCTCAGCCGGCTTATCAGATGGGTCAAGTGTAACCAGAAGCGGCTGCATTATCTTGTTGCGGTATCTGAATGCCAAATCCTCAAATCTATATCCCGGCACACGGTTAATCGGTTTTCCCTCACCGCTTTTTACAACATGATATGTGTCAAGCTTACCGCCGACACCCGTAATTATCTCGGTAAAATCAACACCGAATTTATTTGCAATTTCATATATTACGCTTATCGGAATATCCTCTCCGCTCTCCTCATATGCGCAATAAACCTCAAGCTCAAGACCAAGCTCGCGTGCAAGCTCCTCACATGTATATCCGCACACATCGCGCAATTCACGGATACGTGCACCAATTTCTTTTAAACCGTCTTTCATTATTTTTGCCTCCTTACATCGCATCTTATTATCTCGCGAAGTGCCTCAATCGCTATATCTATCGCACTTTGCGTATCATGGCTTTCCTCTTCTCTGTACCCTGCTGCATATCTTTCCTGGTTCCATACCGTATGGAAAACCGCACCGCAACGCACATTAATCGCAGCCGCCACCGTAAATAGTGCCGCAGACTCCATCTCACTTGCTAAAACTCCCAAGCGTTTCCATGCCTGCCACTTGTCATTAAGCTCATATGACACCGGCATCCTATCCGGAGAATGCTGCCCATAAAATGAATCCTTGCACTGGACTACACCCGCATGCCACTTTATACCCAATCTGCCCGCCGCATCTGCAAGCGCATTGGCAATCCCAAAATCCGACACCGCCGGAAACTCTATCGGGGCATATTCCCGACTTGTGCCCTCCGCGCGCACTGCGCCGGTAGCTATCACTGCATCGCCTGAGCAAACGTCAAGCGCTATGCCACCGCAAGTACCTACGCGTATAAATGTATCCGCGCCTATTGCGGCAAGCTCCTCCATCGCAATAGCTGCACTCGGACCACCTATGCCGGTAGATGTAACCGACACCGGAACACCGTCAAGCTCGCCTGTATATGTCACAAACTCGCGGTTTTGAGCAATTTTTTTCGCATTATCAAAACATTTAGCAATTTGCTCGCATCGCCCGGGGTCGCCCGGTAAAATACAGTATTTTCCCACATCACCCGGCAAGCATCCGATATGATACTGACTCTTATGTTCACTTAGCATATTACAGCACCTGCCCGTTTCTGATGATTTTTTTTATGTTTTTTTCGCATTTATGGCGCGCAAGCATAACCTGATGCCCACAGCCTTGGCATTTAAGCTTGAAATCCATACCAGTCCGCAATACTTCCCAGCATTTATTCCCGCAGGGATGCTGTTTTTTCATTTCGAGAACGTCGCCGACTTGTATATCCATAGCTATTCATCCCCATTATAATTATTAAAAAATATTATACCATTTTTGTCGCAAAATTGCAATGTAAACATTAGCTTTTTTGCCTGAATTTAAGTATTATTTACCTAAATATATTGCCCGTTTTTGCACAAGCTATGATTGTTGACGGAATGATACTCAGTCAACCAAAGGATGATTTTATATGAAAAAGGCAATTTCCGCAGTTTTTGAAAGCCCGGATGCGGCAGAGCTTGCACTTATCTCAATGCACCGTGACAATATTCCTATTCTGCACTACACCTCACGCAAGGTAGACAATTACAAGCATGAGCATGACATCTTTTATATGGCGCCGATATATTCCGCTCATCGGGCAGACCCGAACAATCACAGTATAGCACCTCTCCCACTTCTTACAAACAGCGTAAATCCCACGCATGAGCATCTTTTTGGAGATGTAGTTTCAAATGATGTATGCCTTGAATTAGAAGTTCCTTCAAACTTTGTAAAACGCACAAGAAGCAAGCTTGTATCGCATCACGGCCATAACATCACAGAACAGACTTCATTTTAAACGTGTATCAATTCCACACACGTAAAAACCGGTCATCGCAAGTTTTGCGATGACCGGTTAAATCTTATTTTAAAGTTCATCTGCCGCGCGGCTTAAGCGCTGCAGCACTTCGACCAAGTCCTCATGCTTATGGCTGAAGTTTACATACGATGTTGCGTAGAGGGATACGCCGTTTCGATATGCTGCTTTATAGAATCTCTCCGTCATGTCTGCAGGTGCACCCTCATCCATGCGCAGAGCCTTACACGGAGCAACACCGTGCATATGTACAGGAACACCCTTCTCGTCCATGAGCTTGTTAAACTCGTCCCAAACGAAATTGCCTTCGTTCCAGATATGACCAACAACGTCATGCCTTGCATGCACCTGCATTACTGCACGGCATGCAGCAAGGGACAGCGTTTCTCCGCCATAGGTAGATGATACGCTAAAGCCCGGCATTTCGCAGGTTTTCATAACCTCGCGAGAACCCGCATAAACAGAAAGCGGCATACCGTTCGCAATACCCTTTGCAAATACGCACAAGTCAGGTTTTACTCCGAAGTACTCCTGAACACCGCCCAAAGCTACGCGGAATCCGGTTACGATTTCATCATAGATAAGCAGAGCATCGTTTTTCTTCGTAATCTCTCGAAGCCACGGATAGAATGTCTTACCTGCTTCAAAATTAACATAATCAGCTGAAACGATAACCGCTGCAATATTTCCCTTATACTCCTCGAAAAGCTGCGCTACGCCCTCGGTGTTGTTCCATCCTACCGGATGGTAGAGAGCGCTTACCGCAGCAGGAACACCAGGTTTTGCCATGGAAGTCTGAGTCGGGAGAATACGTGCGCCAACACCCAAGGTATTGAGCCAGCCGTTGTAGCCTATCTGAATGATGTGGTCTTTGCCGGTATATGCACGTGCAATGTAAATCGCTGCAGAGCAAGCCTCACCGCCTGTCTTTAAGAAGCGTGCCTGCTCAGCGCACGGGATGCGCTCGCAGAGCATTTCGCTTACTTCTGCCTCAAGTGCGGTAGGATGACCGAAGATAATACCGTTTTCCATCTGAGCCTTTATCGCCTCATCGACTTCCGGATAGCAGTAGCCGAGGGTAATCGGGCCTAAGCTGTTTCGAAAATCGATAAACTCTCTGCCCTTGTCATCCCATACACGGCAACCTTTACCTTTTGCAATTACCTCAGGCTCTTCAGGTAAGAACGTCGGGTTCTTTGATGTTGTACTCGAACCGTGCGGCATGGTATTGTGTAATCTCTCATGCCAGCTTTTGTTTGTATTGGACATGGCGATACCTCCTGAATCTGTCATAAAATTTTGTTTTATAATTCTAACACATGTCTTTTTTATATTCAATAACATTTGCAAAGAAACAAACAATCTGCATGTTTTTAAAAACATTTTATATATTTTCCGCCATTGTATTTTATTCTCTTTGCCGGGAAACACTGTTAGAGTACACTTTCTCCATCTATAAACACCTGCTTTATGCCCGTGCGCATGTCAAACGGATGTCCGTCATACAAAACCATATCCGCATCTTTTCCGACAGCTATGCTTCCCACGCGTTTATCAAGACCCGCTATTTGAGCAGGATTTATCGTTATCATAGAAAATGCTTGCTCGTCACTTAACCCCTCTTTTGCGGCAAGCGCTGCTGATAGCATAAGATGCTCCTGAGCGGTTTCCGGATAGTCAGTACACAGTGCAACGGTATTTCCTGCAGCGCTGAGCAATGCGGCGTTTGATATCGTCATCCCGCTAAGCTCAGGCTTCCCACGCGTAGTCATAACCGGACCTACAATTATCGGCGCATTCTCTTTTGCAAGTCTTGAAGCTATCAAATATCCGTCAGTACAATGCACGAGCATGTACTTGAGAGAGAATTCTTTTGCTATACGCACTGCGGTGAATATATCGTCCGCGCGGTGGCAATGGAACTGAACCGGTACTTCACCGTTTAAAACCGGAACGAGTGCCTCATACTTAAAATCAAATTCCATATCCTCATCCGGGTCATTTATCTTTTCCATATACTCGCGCGTTTTGAGAAGCGTTTCACGTATTACCGCAGCCGTCGCCATACGCGTTACAGGCGAGCGTTCCTTACTGTTATAAGTCATTTTCGGGTTTTCTCCCAATGCAAACTTCATCGCCGCGCACTCGGATATTATCATATCATCCACGCATATGCCGGATGTTTTCATTGCCGCAAAGCTTCCGCCTATCGGATTTGCACTGCCGGGACCGGTCAGAACCGTAGTAACTCCGCCACGAAGTGCATCGCCAAACGCGCGGTCCTGCGGATTTATTCCGTCAATCGCTCTAAGTTGCGGAGTAACCGGGTCAGTATCCTCATTCCCATCCTCACCTTCAATGCGCAGCCCCTCATTAAAGAGACCAATATGACTGTGAATATCAATAAGTCCCGGAAGCAGGTATCCTCCGTTGCCGTCAATAATTATCGCATCCACGGTATTGGCGGGCATATCACGCATATCTCCAAAGTCGGTTATTTTACCGTCTTCGAAGCATACATATCCACTTTCTATAATGCCTGACTCCATAGTGTATACACGGCAGTTAATTATTACGTTCATTTTTGCCTCCTGAATTTTTAAAAAATTTCCAAAAATTGGTTGACAGGTTTACTGAGACGTGCTATACTAACAACTGTAATCAATTTCCATTTTTTGGAAGTTGCGCGTAGGCGTGAACAGTGCATAAATCTTCGCGGTGTCCACGGCAGCGTGCAACTTTTACAGTGGCACCATTCATATCTTTATCCCCACAACCCACTTTTATGACGCCCGAGGAGCACTCCTCCGGGCGTCCCTTTTTTTATGCAAAAATGCGCACTGCAAAACCTGCTTTGCAGTGCGCACTGACACATTTACGCTATCAGCGGCGACCTCTTCCCCGCCGGTTTTCCGTGTGAGCTCTGAGATCGGACATTCTGTTTTCACTTTCCTGCATAAACTGTTTGAGCTTATCCTCAAATGAAGATGACGAAGAACTGTCACTTGCCGTGGGTCTTCCTGCGCCGTAAGTCGCCGGACGTCTGTTGAAATTACGGTTTCTGTCCGTCTCCTGTGCTTTTTTTATCGATAGGCTGACGCGACCACCATCTACAGACAAGACCTTCACCTTGACCTCTTGCCCCTCGCTCAAATGCTCGTTTATATCACTGACATAGGAATTTGCAACCTCTGAAATATGTACCATCCCGTTTTTTCCGTCAGGCAATGATACAAATGCACCAAACTTGGTTATACCGGTAACCTTTCCCTCTAAAATCGAACCGACTTCCAAACTCATACTTTCCCACAAAGTCCTCTCATTAGTTTATTCCGGCACCTCAGCTGCCGGATGTATCAATAAACACACGCTCATTCGGAGCTGCGTATCCTTGCTTCTGCGCTTCGCTTATTATATACTCATCCTCAATTACCGCTTCATTTTCCTGCTTGAGTTGAGCTTGCTTTATTCTCTCTTCTTCAATTTGAGCTGATATCAGCTCATTTTCAGCCTTCTGCGCATTTATCTTCATCTGAAGGGTTACCAATGTAACCGCAGAATAAATAACAAAAGCGACTAAAATAAGCTTAGGAAAAAATCCGGTTTTCTTTTTCCGTCTTCTGCTTGCCACAGTGGCATACCTCCTTGCTATTTTTCTTGCTCTGCAGCGTCTTCCTTCTTGCCTTTATTTTCAATACGCTCTCTTATACGTCTGTCAGCACTTCGCGCAGCGTGCAAAGCCTTGCCTGAAATAAAGTATATCGGCTTTACTGCCACATGCAGCAAACGCACTATTAATTTAATTATAATATCTAACGCTCTAAAAAACAAGTGGCTTATGGTGCACATATAGACAAATCCGCCGCAAAAAGCTCCGAGCAATACGTACCACCGCATCCGCCCGCCCGAAACCGTCAAAACAAACAGTAAAAGTGCAGCAATCGCAACTAACCAATAAATAACATCAAAAACGCCGGTAAGTACTTTTCCCGCTCTTAAATGCACACGAAAAAGCCTGAAAATATCATACGCTATCCCCAGCCCTATTCCAAGCGCACCCGAGTATAAGAACTCAAGCGTTTGACCTGTTACAGATACATTCACTTACTCACCGCCGTTTATTTAAACAACCGTGACCAGAAGCTGCCTTGCGGCGCTTCGTCTGTGTACTGCACCCCGTCAATCGTGCCCTCAATATTGAGCTCACCCGTTTCAAGGCTGAGTCTTTCGATATGAAGCCCTGCACCATGCACGGTCATAAGTCCGCGTGTAGTAAAAAGGGAGACGGACATATCATCAAAACTCTCCACATCCTCAACACCGGAAATACTCATCCGACTGCGCCCCTCCATGATAACATTATGCGAGGCATCTGAGTTTAACGCTCTGATTCTGTCATCTGCAAGCATATTTTTTATACGCCTCCTAAAATATAGCCTTTACTCAAATATATTTAAGGCGCATAGAAAATATGCTTATTTATGTCCTACCGGATTTCCTCATACATGGTATGAGCCTGATCTTTTCCGACATGCTCAAGAACCTCAAGCACACGTACGCGAAGTGAGCGCTCACCGAAACGGATCTCGATTTCGTCTCCGACTTTTACATCATATGATGCGCGCACTACCTTACCGTTTACAAGAACACGTTCCTTATCACACGCCTCATTTGCGACCGTGCGGCGCTTTATGAGGCGCGAAACTTTTAAATACTTATCAATTCTCATAACCTGTATCTGTTCCCCTTAAATGAGAATATGCCTCGCGACGTCTCCGCCGCGAGGCTGCTTGTTATTTTTTGACCTTACTTGGAAACAACGTCCTTGAGAGCCTTACCAGCCTTGAATACCGGGCACTTTGACTCAGGAATGTTGATAGCTTCCTTGGTCTTCGGGTTACGGCCGATTCTTGCTGCACGAGTCTTAACCTCGAATGCACCAAAGCCAACCAGCTGAACCTTATCGCCTGCTGCAAGAGCATCAGCGATAGCGTCGATTGTAGCATTGATTATTTTCTCAGAGTCCTTCTTGGAAGCTCCAACCTTCTCTGCTACTGCGTTTACGAGTTCTGTTTTGTTCATTTGTGATATCCTCCTAAAAAATTTTTTTATTATCGCAAGGCTCTTAGGGATTGATTCTTATTTCCCGTCCGCCTCTTCGAACTTTTTTACACGCTCCCAGTACGCATCAAGCTCCGGAAGCTGCATATCTGCCATTTCCTTGCCGTCTGCCGCAATAAGCTTTTCCATCTGACCAAAACGGCGCAAAAACTTCTCATTGGCACGGTCAAGCGCAAGCTCGGGATTTATCTTCAAAAGCCGCACCACATTGACAACGGCAAAAAGCAAATCCCCTGCTTCTTCTGCGATATGCTCACTGTTTTTATCCTTCATCGCACCCTTAAGCTCTTCAAGCTCCTCGGTAACCTTTGCAAATGCATCTGACGCATCTTCCCAGTCAAACCCGGCTTTCCTCGCCTTTGACTGAAGCTTCTCAGCGCGCATTAGCGAAGGTAAGCTTCTCGCGACCGAATCCATTGCCTGAAAATGGGTGCTGTGCCCCTTTTGACTGCGTTTGATATCATCCCAATTTGACAAAACCTCATCCGCAGTGTCAGCTTTTACCTGCCCGAAAATATGCGGATGCCGCTCAATGAATTTTTTACAAACTCCATCCGCCACATCATCGACATTGAAATTTCCCTTCTCATCTTCAATCTGAGAATGGAAAACCACTTGGGCAAGTACGTCGCCAAGTTCCTCTTTCAAAAGGTCAAGATCACCATTGTCTATAGCTTCACAAGCTTCGTAGACCTCTTCGATAAAGTTCATCCGCACCGACTCGTGCGTCTGCACCCTATCCCATGGGCAACCTTCATCGCATCTGAGGATTTTTGTTATTAAAACCAAGTCCTCAAACGTATAATTTGGCTTATGTAAAAAATTTATCATATTTTTTCACATCCTGCAAGCTTTTTTTTAAAAAAAATAAATTTTTCAATGTATTTTTAAAAATTTCGAGATTTTCCCGCCTTTAAAAACGTTTTTTTCTTCATTTTCACCCACTGAACCGATGAGGAGGGCACATAGCCCGCACGCGCACACCCCCGCTAAAACAGATACAATAACGCCAACTTTAGCAAAGCTACCGTCCGCAAAGCAGGAAAATGCACCGTAAGCCGCCCCACCCGCAACAAGTGCGAGTATTGCGGGTTTAAAAAACGTTTTCACAACGCTTATCTGTATACCACGTCGCACAAATGCGACCCAATTTATAACAGCAATTACAGTATAACACAAAATCGTGCCGATTGCAGCACCTTTTATATTAATTTCCGGAATACTTACAAAAAAGGAATTTGTTACAAGCTTGACAGCCGCACCAAAAAGCATCGAAACAACCGGAAGCTTTACATTTCCGCATGCCTGATGTATTGCATTTGTAACGGTTACGGTTCCCATCGCGGGTATAGCCACAGCCAAATATGCCAAAAGCTTTCCGGAGAGAACTATCGCCTCACGGTCCACGCTGCGCCCGTAAAGCAAATTCATTATCGGCTCAGCCAAAACAAAAAGACCTGCAGCTGCCGGCAGTGCCGCAAGCATTGCAAGCCCAACAGCTGCCTGCGACGTTTTGTTAAGTTGCGTGCAATTTCCCACCGCATGCGCCGCGCTTATTTTGGGGATAAGACTAACTCCTAAAGTAGTTATCAGAGCAGACGGCAGATTAAACAGATTGCACGCATAACTATACGCCCCATAAAGCCACATGCTTTCTCTGTCCGCATATCCGATTTTCTGCAAAAGCTTCATTACCAATGCACTGTCAATAACATTTGTAAGGCTTATAACCGCAGCACCCAATGTTATCGGCACGGACAACCTTACAAGCTCAGATATAATTTTTTTACCTGCTTTCGGGGCTGCAAACTTAGGCTTTTTCTCTTTTATTCGTCTCTTTCCTACAGTTAAAAGATAAACCGTCGAAAAAAGAGCCCCGACGCTTACCCCGAATACCGCACCTGCAGCGACAATCGACGGCCCGAAACCGTTTTTATTTAAAAACCACGCCGAGCCAAAGCCAACCGCAAGCTTTCCAAACGCCTCAAGTACTTGAGACTTAGCGGTAGGATACATATCCGAAAAGCCTTGGTAATATCCGCGGCTTACCGCAGAAACAGATACCAAAAACACAGCAGGTGCCACCGCACGTATAGCCGCCTCACTGCCGGAACCGGACATCATCCGCGCAAATCCCGAAGCGCCGACATACATCACAGCGCTTGCAATCGTACCGATTACAGCAAAAAACGCAAGGCTTATCTTATATATTCTCTCGCTCTCCCACCCTCGTCCTATCGCTTGGGTGTGCGCTATCATCTTTGACACGGCAACCGGAACGCCCGCGGTGGACAAAACAAAAAGAAGCGCATAAATATTATAGGCAATGGAAAATATAGCCATTCCCTCAGGCTTTAGAATAGCTCCAATCGGGATTTTAAAGCATGCCCCAAGCACCTTGACGAGAATTCCGGACGCTGCAAGCACCGCTGCACCGTGTAAAAAGCTCTGTTTTTGAGAATGTTTCAATCCCCGGTCACAACCTTTCAGTTTAACAAAACTCATTGTCACTGGGAATTTATGCTGATAACTTCTCTTTTATGCAATTTACAGTCTTCCGCAGATTTTCGGGACACCGTACTCCGAAAGCTCGCTCTTTACCTTCTCCCAATCAATGGTGGTAAATTCGCCGTTTTCATAGAGTATCTTTCCGCGCACCATTGTCATGCACACATCGCCACCGTGCGCGGCATAAACCAAGTTTGAAACCGGATTGTGGCACGGTGTAAGATGAGGCTTATCAAAATCAACCACTATCAAATCCGCATCCATCCCGCATTGGATTTTTCCGCACTCCGACTCACGTCCCTGCGCCTTTGCCCCATTAACCGTGGCAAGTTCCAATGCTTGACAGGCTGACATAATCGTAGGTTCAAGGGTATTCCCCTTGTGTAAAATCGCGGCAAGTTTTATCTCCTCAAACATATCAAAGCTGTTGTTTGAAGCCACGCCGTCAGTTCCAAGACCTACATTTACGCCTCTATCCATCATATACGGAACGCGCGCAATTCCGGATGCCAGCTTTAAGTTTGAAACCGGATTATGTGCAACGCTTACACCTTTTTCTCTTAAAATCTCCACATCCTCGTCATTTACCCACACGCAATGCGCCGCAACCGTCTTTGCATCAAAAACTCCCGCATCGCAGAAAAGGCGAGCCGGTGTTTTCTTATACTTTTCGATACATCCGTCATGCTCTGCCTGCGTTTCAGATAAATGCACCTGCATTATCAGTCCCTGCTCTTTTGCGTATCCGCCAATTTCGCGCCATAATGACTCGGACGTGGTATATTCGGCATGAATAGCTGCATCAATCCGTATACGTCCGCAATCCGCCATATGCCATTTTTCCTTAAGCTGCACTTCCTCACGAGTACCTGTAAACTCCATCAGGCGCACTTCATTTCCAAAATTGGTGACAGAGCGAGCAATATTTGCTTTTATTCCGCTTTTATCTACTGCATCCGCGATAGCTTCGCAGAAGAAATAACTGTCAGAAAAAGATGTGGTTCCGGTAGCTATCATCTCGGCAAGGCCGGTGCAAACGCCCGCACTTACAGAGCGCATATCCAGCCTGTCCTCAGCCGGGAAGATATGATTGTTAAGCCAGTCCTGAAGTGCATAATCATCCGCGTATCCGCGCAAAAGCGTCATCGGAATATGTGTATGCGTATTTATAAGCCCCGGCATCATCACTTTGTTTTTTCCGGAAATACGACGTTTAATATCTGTATTTTCCGGCTCACTCTCGCCGATATATACAATCTTGCCGCCATCTACGCCTACATAAGCGTTGTTTATAACTCCAGCATCGCTCATCGTAACCACGCAAATATCGCAAAAAAGAAGCTCCATTATTTATCTCTCCTTTTTACATTCTCTCCAAGCATTTTACAACAAGTGCCCCGAATACGTCCTTCGCCTTTTCGCCAGCCTCAATTACCTCTTCGCTTGTAAGGGGTTTATCAAGAATTCCGCTCGCCATGTTTGAAACCAGCGAAATTCCGAGCGTTTCCATACCGCAATGCGCGGCTACAATCGCCTCAGGTGCGGTGGACATTCCGACAACATCCGCCCCCAACACGCGCATCGCGCGTATCTCCGCAGGTGTTTCATACTGCGGTCCCATAGCATAATAGTACACACCCTCACGGAGCGTAATGTTCATTTCCTCTGCCACTTCCTTTGCAAAAGTGCGAAGCCTCTTTGAGTATGCATATGTCATATCCGGAAAGCGCGGACCGAATTGGTCTATATTTTCACCGCGAAGTGGCGAATCGCCGAAAAGCTTTATGTGGTCGGATATAAGCATCAAATCCCCCACGTTATAGCTTTCATTTATTCCGCCGCTCGCGTTTGTGACTATCATCTTGTCTGCGCCCAAAAGCTTTGCAACGCGGACAGGAAGCGTGACCTTATCATAGCTGTATCCCTCATAGTAGTGCATACGACCCGACATAACCATAACCTGTTTTCCGCCCAAATCTCCGCAAACGAGCTTTCCGCTGTGCCCGGGCGCGGTGGATACTTCGAAGTTCGGAATCTCTGAATATGGTATCTCTACCGCATTCTTAACCTGATCTGAAAGCCCGCCAAGCCCCGAACCGAGTATAAGAAGTACCTCAAGCTTCATATCTCCTATGCGTTCTTTAACCGCATTTGCACTTTGCATATATTTTTCTGCAGTCACAGTCATTATACCTCCTAAGTATAACGGCGAGGAAGTATCCCTCGCCGCTTTGGTTTTAGCAATTTACGAATATCAGAAGCTCGCCCCGCACTTAGAGCAGAACGCAGCATCGTTTTCGCATTCTTTTCCGCATGACGGACATTTTTTGGAAGCTGAGAGTTTTGCTATCTGCTCCTTAATCTCATTTATCTCCGCCATTTTCTCGTCCGCCTGACTGAGTTTTGCCTCAAGCGTCTCCGCCTCGGTATCCTCGCCCGCATGTGATGCGTAGATGATTTTTCCGATTTCCTTGTAAATAACATCCATATCGGTATTAAGGTCAAACAGCTTTACATTAAGCTTGCCGGTATTAAACGCGTCACTGGTTTTTTCACCGATTTGGGCAGCTTTTTTGCTCGCATATTCTCCCGCAACAGTCGCGCTTGCCTTTACTTTATTAATTAATTCACTGAAATTCATAACTGCTTTCCTCCTCAACTTATATCTTTCTCTTAAGAAAGTTTTATCATAAATTATAAAATATTTCAAGCTTAATATTTAAAATTCCCGCCGCCTATAAACTCACGCAGCAGTGAATCTTCAGGCACAAGCTCATCGGGCATCTCCGCAAAAAGCTCAAGGGATGGTGGTATTGAGCACACCTCTTTATAGCGCGGTATTCCCTCGGGTATATTCGGCATAGCCTGCGCTATATGCTTTTTGAGCATGCATATTTCATATGGGTGCGTAGAATCTATTATTATATCCGCCTTATTTTTAAACGGTGATATATACTTCTTCTCACCCGTGCGTATACCATCCCAGATTTTGAGAGTAAAATCCGCATTTGTGCCGCGGAAATTATTATCGCGCACAATCCGTCTCATAAGACGCGTCCACGTACCTTTAAAAACCGTCTCGCCCTCTGATTCAAAATTGCTTCTTGCGCTTATATAGAGTTTGGTCTCATGCTCACCCGCCGCATCGTCAAACATATCATTGAGCGCATGAATCCCCTCTATAATAACCACCTGATCTTTTTCAAGCTTCATCGGCTTCTTAATGTCACTTCGGCTCTGCGTTGCGAAAATAAAGGACGGAACCTCTATCTCCTCACCGCGCACAATCATCTGCATGTGCTCTTTGAGAAGCGGGATGTCCAGGCAAAGCGGTGATTCATAGTCAATCTCACCTTTGTCATTTTTAGGCGCGGTTTCCGGGTTAACGGTTTTAAAATAATCATCCATCGAAATGGATTTTGTACCTATGCCGTAGCTTTCAAGCGCGCGCTGAAGCTTAAGCGCGCTGGTTGTTTTTCCTGAACCTGACGGTCCCGAAAGCAAGACTATTCGGCAATTTTCCGCGCGGCTTGCAATTTTGCGCGCAGCATTGTCAATTTTTGCTGCATACTCCGCTTCACATTCGCTTACAAACCCGCTCGCATCCTCTGCTATTTGTCTGTTCACTTGTTCTAAATCCAGTGGCATATCTATCCCCTCCTGAGTTCTAAATCACTTTCCGGTATAAAACCTGCGTATTTTTTGCGCATTCTCCTCGAGTCGATTTTTGGCATTGTTATATTCATACGGATATTTGTGATTGAATATGCGCTCTATCTTGACCTCTTTTTTATTGACGAGTTTTGTAACTCCTCCGGCCCCCAATGAAAGTATTGTGTGCAGCTCGTCCATAATGTAAATATTATAAAGCCCTATTCTTCCATCACGCGCATATCCAACGTTTTCTAAATTGCCAGACATATACTTTTGCCTATACAAATAGTACGGCGCATATCCCGCACGCTTCAATGCCTTTTGCGCATACTCTACCATCGCGAGAGTCTCCTCACCGTCGGGAATTGCAACTCCTTCATCCTTTAGTGTAGACCCCTTCTTTATGGCAAGAGTATGTACGGTTATGTTTTCAGGACCCAGCTTTATTACTCTCTCAATAGTATCTGTAAACCCACAGAGCTTATCACCCGGCAGTCCCGCAATAACATCCATATTGATGTCAATATTGCCGCCCTCTCTTATATCTGCCACCATTTTAACTATATCCTGCGCGGTGTGGCGCCGTCCCATAAGCTCAAGCACGCGGTCATCCATGGTCTGCGGGTTTGCACTTATACGCGTTGCTCCGTTTTCAAATATCACCCCGAGCTTATCCTCGTCCACCGTATCGGGTCGTCCGGCTTCAACCGTATATTCCTCTATTGATGATAAATCAAAATTTCGGCTTAAAGCCTTCATCACGCGCTCAAGCTGAGCGGCAGAAAGTGACGTAGGCGTACCGCCGCCGATATATACGGATTTAATATTGAGCTCAAGCTCTTTTGCTACCCTGCCTGTATGCTCCATTTCATAAACAAGTGCATCCAGATATGGCTCTACCAAATGCTGCGCCTTGTCAATCGAATGGCTTACAAAGGAGCAATATTTACACCGCGACACACAAAACGGTATCCCCACGTAAATAGATATATCCTTAACCGTCCCACCTTCTGAGGCTTTTATGCCCGCATGCGCAACCTGCAGACATAAATCGCGGCGTTTCTTTTTTACATAGTATGCATTTTTTAGTATTTTATCAACACTCTCATCGCTCTCGCCCTGCTCCAAAAGCTTCTGCGCAACCTTTCCGGGTCTTATACCGGTCATCGCTCCCCATTCGGGGGATATACCGCAAGCCTTTTTGCTGGCTTTAAAAAACGATGTGCGTATCACCTGGCGCGCGCGTCTGTCATATTCCTGCACGTCATCGTCCTGCGGCAACGGCAGTACCGATGTACAGCTCGTCAGCTTGCCGTCTTTTGCAAGTTTTGTGCATGCCAAAACCTGTTTTTTCGTCTTTTTAAGACTCACCTCGGCATAATCGCCGCACGGCTCACCTTCCGGATATTCGGGCTTTTCCCCTGGGAAAAGTACCACCAGTATCTGTTCTACCGCAAAGCGGTAATCATGTCCTTTAAGATAAAGCTTCATCGTCTCACTGCCTCACGCATATAGGGGTTATACTGCCGCTCTATGCTCATTTTTGTCGCTTCGCCGTGTCCCGGATAGACGGTATAGTCTCCACAAAGCTCTGACAAGCGTTTAAGCGAGTCAAGCATTTCGCGGTAATCCCCGCCTGCAAAATCACATCTGCCGCAGGTCCCCGCAAAGAGCGTATCTCCGGTGAAAATTACATCGCCCATTTTTATGCACATGCTGCCTTTAGTGTGCCCGGGAGTATTTAAAAATTCAAGCTCATGCCCTGCAAAATCAAGTTTATCACCATCTGACACAGCTATGTCTGCGCTGAGCGGCACAAACTTTGTTATTCCAAAATTGTTAAATCCACCCAGTTCCGGATCGGTAAGGGCGGGCACTTCATTATCGCATACGACAAGCTTCGCCCGAGTCTTTTTAAGTACCTCATCCGCCGCCATGACATGGTCAAAATGTCCGTGCGTCAGAATAACATATTTAAGCTCTACACCCTGTTCATCAAGCTTTTCTAAAAGGTACTCCGCATTATCGCCCGGGTCTATCATATATGCTGTTTTAGATGCCTCATCAGACACAATATAGCACTGTGCCGCCACGCGCCCGACGGTAAAACTGCGTATTTTCATTATATCCAACCTGCCTTTTGATCAATTCTCCTTTGACGGACTGTCTATAACCAACGTCACCGGTCCGTCATTTACAGAGCTAACCTGCATATCCGCGCCGAACACCCCGCATCCCACGTTATACCCGCGCTCGCGCAGTAGGTTACAAAAATATTCATACATCGGCTCTGCAAGCTCAGGACGCGCCGCACGCACAAAACTCGGGCGGTTTCCCTTGCGCGTATCGCCGTAGAGCGTAAAGTTGCTGACAACGAGTATCTCCCCGCCTATCTGCTCGCACGACAAATTCATTTTGCCCTCACTGTCACTGAAAATCCGTGTATCCCCAACTTTTTTAGCCACATACTCCGCATCAGCTTTTACGTCCGTATCAAGCACGCCGAGCAGTACCATAAGCCCGGCTCCTATCTGCGAATGTACTTTTCCATCTATCTCAACCTTAGCGTGGCTTACTCGTGTTACAACCGCACGCATATCAAATCTCCTAACTCAACGTTCTCTTTATGTCTATTATACCCTGAATTCCACGTAGCTTTCCGACTACGTACTCAAGCTGGTCAACACCGTTTAAATCCATAACCACGTTCATGACAGCATATCCGTCCTCGAAACTTCTGGCATCCATAAGATGCACGGGTATCTTGAGGTTAGAGAGCACAGTAGCCACATCCGCGACAATACCCATGCGGTCTTTTGCTGAAATCTGCAAAGATGTCTGGAAACGGTCCTTAATCTCATCCGCCCATGCCACACGAATCCAACGGCTTAAATCATCGGCATTTTTCATCGCTTCCGTAACGTTCTTACAGTCCATGCGATGTACGCTTACGCCGTAGCCACGCGTTATAAATCCTATTATCCTATCTCCGGGTATCGGAGTGCAGCAGCGAGCAAACTTAACCATGCAGTTTTCAACACCCGGCACAATTACACCCGAAGTGGACTTCTGCTTTTTAGGCTGCGTGACAAGCTTATCTATTATATCCTTTCCGGTCTGTTCCTTATGGCTTCTTGCAATCTCATCTCGTATGCGATTAATCACACGGTTTAGCGTTATACCTCCGAAACCAAGGCTTGCAAGCATGTCTTCCGGCGTATTAAACGATACTCTGCGGCTAACGCTCTGCAAAATCTCGTTTAAATCCTGAAGGGACAGATGCACTTCCATTCGTTTGAGTTCTGCCGCCAATGCCTCTTTTCCGCGCTGGATATTCTCCTCTCGGCATTCCTTCTTAAACCATTGTTTAATCTTATTTTTAGCCTCACTGCTTTTGGCTATCTTGAGCCAGTCCCGGCTCGGACCATGGCTCGCATTAGAGGTTAAAACCTCAACTATCTCACCGTTTTTTAAGATGTAATCAAGTTGGACAATGCGCCCGTTTGCCTTTGCTCCAATCATCCTGTTTCCTACAGCCGAGTGAATGGAGTATGCAAAGTCAATAGGTGTTGACCCCGCTGGCAAGCTTACAACATCTCCCTTTGGAGTAAAAACATAAACCTCGTCTGCAAACATCTCGGTTTTCAGCGAGCGAATAAAGTCCTCACCGTCAACGTCCTGCTGATTTTCAAGGAGTCTACGCACCCAGGCAAGCTTTTCTTCCAGATTATCACGTCCAGAAACACCGGATTTGTATTTCCAATGCGCAGCAATACCGTACTCAGCCGTCTGATGCATTTCATGAGTTCTTATCTGCACCTCAAACGGTATTCCCTCACGGCCTATGACCGTAGTATGAAGTGACTGATACATATTCGGTTTTGGTGTTGAAATATAGTCCTTGAATCTTCCGGGGATCGGGCGGTATATATCATGTATAAATCCCAAAACATTGTAGCAGTCCGCAACGCTGTCAACTATAACGCGCATGGCATATAAATCGTACACCTCACTGATGTCCTTGTGCTGGGTGTACATCTTGCGGTAGATACTGTATATATGCTTTACGCGCCCGGCTACAACCGCCTCTATTCCCGCATGGTTTAAATGCTCCATCAGACGGTCCTTTATATGGTGCAGAAACTCCTCGCGCTCAGGTCTGCGACGTTCTAACTCCTCGGTTATTTCCTCGTATCCGACCGGGTCTAAGCATTTAAGCGACCTATCCTCAAGCTCCCACTTTATCTTCTGCATTCCCAAGCGGTGAGCGAGCGGTGCGTAAACTTCCATAGTTTCAAGAGATTTCTCGCGTTGCTTTGCAGGCGGCTGGAACTGGATCGTACGCATATTGTGAAGCCTGTCTGCAATTTTTATCATAATTACGCGAATATCCTTGCCCATTGCAAGAAACATCTTGCGCAGATTTTCTATCTGCTCCTCTTCCTTGCTCGTGTACGGCATACGCGTAAGCTTTGATACACCCTCGACAATATCCGCTACATCTTCGCCGAATTTGTTCTTTATATCCTCGTATACAAACCGAGTGTCCTCAATGCAGTCGTGTAGGAGAGCTGCTATAACACTCTCCGTATCAAGCCCCATATCCGCAATTATCTCCGCAACCGCAATCGGATGCGTTACATAATCCGTGCCGTCCTTTCTTTTCTGACCGGTATGTGCATCAGTTGCACACTCAAGAGCCTGATGAATTTTATCCGCATCTGCATTCGGAATATACTGTTTTACCTTCTCTATAAGCAATTTATAGCGAGTTTCAAGATTTTTCATTTTCTGCTACGCCCTTTCTCTGCCCTGCCCGGAACTTGCGATACCGCCGAGTCGCCGTGCAGTATGTGAATTCTTCAAATCCACCCTCTGTATTTGCCCGCAAACCGTAACACTTATACGCGAAGCCCTGCTCTTATATTCCAAAAGCCCGAGCTCTGTGAATATATCCATTGCTATAATCATCTTTACCTTTGAAAGCTTCTTGTCAAAAATCGAATTTACCGCACTGCACAGTTCTTCAAGCGGCGTATCATTAATTTTGCCGCACTTTGCAACGTATCTCCAAACCGCACCCAAATCGTTATATTCAACTCTTAAAACATCCGCTTCATCCTTACTGAGTGTACCGCCGTTGCGAAAGCTTTTGTAGCACTGCACCTCATCAATCCCTTTAGGTTCTTCGCTTCGCGCCGGACGAACATCCCGCAGCATAAGCTGAACGCTCTCGCCCCTGAAGTCATTTATCTCAGGAATAAATGCCACATCCACCACGCCACCGTTTTCAAAGCCTATATCCTGCTCGGTCTTCCCGAAAAATACACTTTGGAATTTCCCCTGACGCTCAAACGTCATCCTCAGATGTTTCCCCGCACCGATTGGTGTTATATCGCAAGCGCGCATATTACTAAGCTTTATAACCGGTCTGGGATTTCCGGTACCGTACGGTTCAAGCACGCGCAGTGAGCGCACCTCTTCAATCGTAAGCTCCCCCGGTTGCGCTTCAAAATCAATATGCATGGACGGCTGATAGACCTTCATTTCTTCCTCAACCTCGCGGTTAAGCGCCTTGCGAAATGCGTCTATATCCTCCTCCGCTATACTGAGTCCTGCAGCTTGTTCATGCCCGCCAAACTTCTGCAAATACTCACCGCATGAGGAAAGTGCTTTAAAAAGATTAACCCCTTTAACACTTCTCCCCGAGCCTTTTCCTTCACCTTCATCAACCGATATAAGTACTGCGGGTCTCTGATACTTTTCACAAATACGTGATGCAACAATACCGAGCACTCCGTGATGCCAGCCACTTCCCTGTATTACCAGAGCATGGTCACGGCTTAAGTCAAAATCTCTGTCAACCAGCTCGGTAGCTTCCTTAAAAATATCCGCTTCAATCTCACGCCTCTGTACATTAAGCGAACACAGCTCCTCGGCAAGGTTTTCAGCAGTCTGGTAGTCACCGACCGTAAAAAGCTCAACCACACGTGAAGCCGAGCTCATACGCCCCGCCGCATTCATACGTGGCGCAAGCTGAAAGCCTATGGTATCCGCATTTATCGCCTTACCCTCTGCACCTGCTAATCGTACAAGCGCGCACAGCCCCGGGTTTCTGGAATTTTCAATACGCGAAAGTCCCTGAGCGGCAATGACCCGATTCTCTCCGATTAACGGCATGACATCCGCAATCGTTCCAATACATACAAACGGCAAGTATTGCTCGGCTATCCCTTCTTCAAGCGCGCAGATTAGCTTGAACGCGACACCGACACCTGCAAGATTTTTCTCCGGATAATCGCAATCAGGTCTGTGCGGATTTATAACCGCGCAGGCATCCGGCAGAACACTTTGGCACTCATGATGGTCGGTTATTATAAAGTCAACTCCCATTTCACGCGCAGTTTCAACCTCAGAAACCGCAGTTATACCGGTATCGACCGTGATTATAAGACTAACACCCTCATTCCTTAGCTTTTCGACGGCTTCCATATTTACTCCGTAGCCTTCTCCGTCGCGCTCAGGTATATAATAAACACAATCTGCCCCCAGGCTCTGCAAGTAATCGGACAATATATAAGTCGCGGTTATTCCGTCAACATCATAATCACCGTAAACCGCGATTTTTTCTCCACCCTCAAGCGCCATCTCTATGCGTTCGAGCGCCAAATCCATATCCCGCAGAAGCATCGGGTCGTGAAATGCCGCGGATTTAGTGTCCAGAAAAGTGCGTGCAGCTGCCTCGTCGCATATTCCGCGCGAGCATAAAACCCGCGCCGCAAGCGACGATATTCCCAAACTCTCGGAGAGCTTCTGCACCTCCGACGGGCAATAACTCCCGACATCCCACTTAATATATGCCATCTTTCTAAATCCTCAATACTTTCAAATTTTTAATACACTTTCTTCTCCGCGCCTCTTTTTGACAGTCTCCAAGCTATACTTAAATATTGTGCGGAAGCGATGTCCGAAGCTCTGCCAAATGTGCATCCTCACCGGCTTTTACTACTCTCCATCTTCCGTCATATTCAAAAACCGTCACAGACGCGTTTGACACATACGGTATATCTTTCATTTCACCCAGTCCACCGGTTTGAATAATGCCCTGCGCTACTCTTATAGGTGTAGCATGCGTAGCAATTGCAACGGTTTTTCCAACGTTATTCACAGCAATCTCCTCAAGGACTCCCATTATTCGCTCACCAAGATCAGCGACACTCTCTCCATCCGGACAAGCTGCATTTCCTATATCGTTTATCCACATTCCAAACTCTTCCGGGTAAAGTTTCACTATATCTTCAAACTTAACATTTTCCCACTTGCCGCCGTCTATCTCACGCAGTCTCACATCAGGGATAATCTCCAGTCCCAGCTTGTCCGCGAGACTCTTCGCAGTTCTATAAGCACGTTTTAAATCGCTTGAATAAACTTTATCAACGCTGTAATTTCCGGCTATATATTCCGCTGTAAGCTCCGCTTGCTTTACACCTCTACTCTGTAAATCGGGGTCTATGTGACCTGCAAACACGCCCATGTGGTTAGCTTCGCTTTCGCCATGTCTTATTAAAATCAGTCTGGTCATCATTTTTCCTCCCAGATTGCATCAGCCGAAATGCTTTGAGAGCGCGTATTGCAGCAATCAAAACCGTACTCAGCTTGAATGGATTATGTATCTAATATCCGGATTGTTTTAAGTTAATCGCAGATTCATTAATAGCTATTTTTACTTATTTTATATCCCTCAACCATATCCGCAAGTCTTCTTGCGCGCTCTGCCGCTTTTCTGTAATAATCATTTATTGTTATACCGGTATATTTTTCATGATTTCCCGGCTTAATCTCCAGCATAAGCGTTCCGTCATATCCGTATTGGGCAAGCTCCCGTGCAGTCATTTCAAAATCTATATGCCCGTCAAACGGCAGCATGTGCATATCTTCATCGCAAACATATTCGTTATCGCTTATATGCGTTGCTACCAGACGGTCTCCCCACATCAGCATATGTCTTACTCCGGGCGTGAACGCATCCTCATGCCCGGTATCCAGGCAAAATGCCGCCTCGTGATAGCGCTCAATCATAAACTTAACGTTTTCAATAAAACGGTGGCTTTCAATGGCTATTGTTATGCCTTTTTCTGTCGCGTATTCCATAAAGCGGTCATATCTTGCCAGACCGATTTTGCTTATCGGCGGCATTGGCCTTCCTCCCGACACATGCGCCACCATCAATTTTACTCCGTGCTTACAGCAGGTATCCACACTCTTCAAAAGACAGCTGAGCACCTTCTCTCCCTCTTCGCCCTCTGACCAAATGCTATTTATCCCTTTATATGGTGCATGAAAATTATCCACCGTAATATCAGCGGCTTTAAGCGCCACCATGGCATCCTCAAACTGCGGATGCTCAATGCAGATAAATGTCCTATCAATTCCGTTTTCCAAAAAAGCGGATATTATATCTTTATACGGCCACTGCGAGTATAAGTTAATCCCTATGTCCATTTTAAAAATACTACCTTCCCTTTGCGAAAAAAACATAACATTATCCGATAAATTATTATACCACATATATCCTTAAATTACAAACAGAAGCACAGTGGCGCAAAGTGCTGTGCTTCTGTTGATATTTCTTATTTTTCAGTATTAATACCCGAGTTCTTCGCCGACAAAAATCACTTTGATTCTGCCGGATTTGCGCTGTTTTGCGCTTACGGTATAATTGCAGCAAATTCTGCCGTCACCACCGCAGCCGCTCGGCATATCTCCGTTTATACCTGCGCATTTACCGGACTTTGCGCAGTGCGTATCGCAATTTAAGCGCATGGCATTTGACGGTGCTGCCACGCTTTTAACGCGCTGCACTGCCGCTTGGATATCCGGCACGATTTTATTGACTCCGCAGACTAAGATAACCTGCTTGGGACCATATAAAATTGCGGCAACGCGGTTTGAATTTCCGTCAACGTTATAAAGCTCGCCTTTTTCCGTGACCGCATTGGAGCTTGAAAGATACACATCTGCAAAAAATGCTTTGTGAAAAATCTCCTCTATCTGCTCGCGGTTAAGACCTGGGGCGTATCTGTCAAGATAATTGAAATCTCCGTTTTTTAAAAATTCCGGAACTTTACATTCGTCGAGAGTCACAGAGCCGCCAATGGACACCGTCGCCCCAGGTGCAATAAGCTCTTTAAGAAGCTCAATTACCTGCTCTTTTTTCTCGACATAAAAGCTGTCAATCCCGTTTTTATTTAAATTCTCGCATGTGCGCTCAACTCGCTTGAGCATACATTTTTTCAGGCTTTCATTCATATATTGGTCACTCTTTCTCTTTTTTAATTCATTAAATTACAAAAGCTGCATCTTTGATTTTTTCTATAAGACGTACACTCTCTTCCGAGCTTTCGGGCGATACAATTTCAGGATTTTTTCCGGTTTTGATGCAGGAGAGGAAGTATTCGATTTCCTCCCTGTAATCCGCGCCGACAAGTTTCATACTGGTGTTTGACGGAATTGAGAAGTTTTTTAAATCGACCTCGTCACCGTTTTTGCAAAGAGTCCATTTGCGAAACTCAAGTACACCCTCTTCAAACACTGCAACAAACTCCGCGGTAAACGGAAGGTCATACTTATACCATCCGCCGACAATATTTGCAGCAAAATTATCATAGATGAGAGTCGAGTATATGTAGTCGTTGCCGTCCTTCATACTGTGGTGCACTGCTTTTATGTCCTTTGGCTCGCCAAATGCAAAGCGACAAAAGTCCACATCATGTATGCTCATGTCAAGTGGCAATCCACCGCTTTGCGCAGTATCCTTAATCCAATCTTTATATCGGTCTTGCGGCATGCCGGACACGCGACGCATTTCTATACATGTCAGCGCACCAAGCTCGCCACTCTCGTAAACTTTTTTCAAGTACATATACGGTGCCATAAAGCGGACAACGTGCGCAACCATGAACTTCTTATCACTCTTCTTCGCTGCAACGGTGAGCTTTGAAGCTTCATCGCTTGTAAGGCTCATCGGCTTTTCACACAGAACGTGCAGTCCCTTTTCGAGAGCTTTTATACTAAGCGAGGCGTGCGTACCTGTGGGAGAGCAAATGTCTACCATATCTACCTCGTGTTTTTGGAGCAGCTCGTCCATACTCTGATAAATCGGTATATCATTATCTCCTATGCGTTCACGCACTGCGGCTTCTGCGGGGTCTGCTATCGCAACAAGCTCAACATCAGCAATGTCCCTATAGCAGTCATAATGAGTTTTACCCATCATGCCCAGACCCACTATGGCCACTCTTATCATATAAGTGCCTCCAACATTGCTTTCGCGGCTTTAATATCCTCAATCTGCTTTGGTCCTGAAATCTCGCGCTCGATTGTAAGCGGACCGTCATACCCCACTTCTTTGAGTTTCTTGATAAGCGCAGGGAAGTTTACCTTGCCCTCACCGAGCGGTTTTTCCTCTCCCAAATTCTTTCCATCAGTCGGGTAACAACCGTCTTTTGCATGCACATCACGCACAAACTCGCCGAAAACATCCAACGCATCTACCGGATTTGCCTTTCCGTAGAGAATGAGATTAGCCGGGTCTAAGTTTATTCCAAGATTTCCAGTTCCAATATCTTCAATGGCTCGACGTAGAGTTACCGGAGTTTCCTGACCGGTTTCGAACATAAAATACTGGCCATTTTCCTTGCAACGCTCTGCGACCTCACGCAGTGCGCATATTACACCCCAATACTCTGTGCTTGACGGGACTTCTGGAATAAAGCCCGCGTGGGTTGCCATATTCTCTACACCTATCTTTTTTGCGAAATCCGAACCTGCGAGAAGTTCTCTGGTTCTCTGGAAGCGATGCGCTTCCGGCACGATACCGAGGGTATGCGGACCGTCATAGAAATTCCAGACACCGGTGCCGCTCCAGCCGCACCAGAATGTGGATATTTTAACACCGTACTTATCGCACGCATTTCTTACTCTTTCTGCCATTTCGTCGGTATACAGAGTATAATCCCAGCAGCACAGCTGGCATGAGCCAAACCCCATATTTTTTACATTTGCAATGGTTTCTTCAATTTTCTCATCCAGATGAGTCATTACACCTAAATACATAACATATTCTCCTTTATTGCTTTTTTAATTAAGATATTGTATACTTATTTTGCTAAAGTACAAGGATATTATATTACATATTTTTCTTGTGCGCCATTGATTTTTTTGCTTATTATTAGCACAATTTTGATTTCAAGGTGTTTTGTATGAATGACATATCACTGTATGAGAAAATCCCTGTTTTAAAAAACTCCTTCCCGGTAAAAATTGAAGCAAATTCTACTGATAAAAACGTTCCTTTAAGACCGCATTGGCACGAGCACACGGAGCTTTTATTCTTTACGCGTGGTACGTGCAAGGTCGGATGTAATGAAAACACATTTATTGCATCCGCAGGTGATTTGGTTGTTGTAAACAGAAATCATCTGCATTATTTCACGGCTTTGTCGGAAGTCGAATATTACTATGTAATCATATACCCGCCATTTTTTGAGGACGTGGACTTTGAAAATATTTTTCTTCAGGAGTTTATAAAAGGTGATGCGTTTGTTAAAGAATGCATTGAGGAAATGCATCGGGAGCATATGAATACGCAGCTTGGGAGTGACATTAATCTTAAAGGGCTTACCTATCGCCTTATATCTCACCTGATACGAAATTATAACACGGTGCGAATATCCGACAAAGAATACCGCTCACATCTGCAAAAACTTGAGCGATTAAACACTGTACTTACATATATATCCGAGCATTATCAGGAAAAAATATCCGTTGAGGAGCTTGCAAGGATGTGCTATCTGACAGAAAGCCATTTCTGCCGTTTTTTTAAAAGCGCGGTTGGTCAATCCGCGGTCAGCTATATTAATGAGCTGCGCATTGAAAAGGCAGCGGTTCTTTTAAAAAATACGGATGAGAGTATAACAGAGATTGGTGAACACACAGGGTTTGATGATGCAAATTATTTCACGCGTGTATTTAAAAAACTCAAAGGCTTGACCCCCGGGCAGTTCCGCCGAGAACAGTAGCACTGCTTGGTTAAAATCCCGGCAATTGCGGACGAAAAAGCCTCCTTTTGCATAATCTGTTAACAGATAAAGAAAATCGGAGGTAATTTGGATGCAAACAAGTTTTTTCCTCGGAGCCAACTCAAAACAAGGCTTCTTTTCACTATATGATACTCTTATAGATGAGAGCTTAGCTCGCAAGGTGCTTATTATAAAAGGAAGCCCGGGTTGTGGGAAATCTTCTTTTATGCGGCGGGTTGAGAAAAGGATAGTATCTGCAGGCTACGATGTAGAAGAGATTAAATGTTCTTCAGACCCGTCTTCGCTTGACGGTGTTGTTTTTCCGGCATTGGGTGTTGCATTGGTTGACGGAACCTCGCCCCATGTTGTGGAGCCGAAATACCCGATAGCGGTTGAGAGCTATCTTGATTTATCCGTATATGCAGACTCATCTGCAATTACAACAAAGAAGGATGAAATTATATCACTTTATAAAAAGTACAAAGGTTTTTACACTCGCGCATACCGCCTTTGCGGGTGTGCGGGGACGCTCTCAAATGAAATGTTTGATATTGCGCTCAGTGCCTCGGATTCTGAAAAACTTAATAAAAAGGCTCGCGCAATAGCCTCGCGTGAAATAAAAGGCAGCGGAAACGGTGCGGTTGAAATACCCAGATTTTTATCCTCAATTTCACCTGACGGGTATGTAACCCTGTTTGATACGGTTGCAAGTTTATCAGAGCGTGTATACATACTTGAGGACACCTGCGGCCTTGCATCGTTAGTTCTAAACCCAATAAAAGAGGTAGCACTTAGCTCAAAGTACAAGGTTATTTGTTGCTACTCACCTCTTATCCCGCAGCGCATTGAACATCTTATCATTCCCGAACTTTCTTTGGCCTTTGTTACATCCAATAAAAAAGGAATGTATCCCTATCCGTATACGCGCAGATGCCGCATAGATGCCATGCTGAGTCCCGAAATTTTAAAGCCCAAAAAGCAAAAATTTTCATTTACCGGAAAGCTGTACTCCGCGCTTATCGACGAGGCATGTTTAACACTCAGTGAAGCAAAAGCCGCACACGATGAGCTTGAGGCGGTATATAATCCGCATATAGATTTTGACAGTGTTTACGCTCTTGCCGAGCGCGTATCTGACGAGATTCTTAGTAAATAAGCGCAAAAGGAACCGACTAAAGGTGGTTGGTCGTAGGAAGAAGTCGGTTTTGATATGACCTTTTCCGCTAAAAGTGCATCAAAAAATCAGGTAATACGCCAGTATTGCCTGATTTTTGTTCTTTCTTTCAACGCAAAATTCCTATCTCAAAACTGCACAGCACTTTAAAAAGTGCATTTTTTTGCTTCAGAACAAACAACAAAATCGCAGATTATCCCGGCGGATATCAAGATTTTTTGTGCAGTTATGGGCGAAAAATGCCTCTTTCAAACGATTTCCGCCTTGGCTCAACCGCCTTGCGGAACGTTTTTGTTCTACGGACCTCGGGAATTGTGTTTTTGCACATCCGGGACGACCCCTGCATAAGATACAACAGGCAAGGACAAGTTGCCTTGCCAAATCTGATGACGGTGGGATTTTTATGTGCAATCTTTGTGAGGGACTCAGAAACATCTTCTCCTGCGAAAACGGCGTAGCGGAAAGCACAGTCGACGACATCGAGACCACGGTGGTCTGCGGCAACTGCCAGTGTGCGGCGGACACCTCGTGCGAAGCGCTTTGCAACGCGCAGACTCAGAACACCTGCAACTGCGGTTGCGGTTGCGGCCGCTGCCGTCGCTGCAACGGCTGAACACTTGGTCAAAGACCCTCGG
>JAZTXE010000009.1:0-10614 GCA_045636205.1 Eubacteriales bacterium | reverse complement strand
CGTCCTGAAGCTGGATACTGTCGCTCTTTATAACCGCCTGCTGCTCGCCTACAGGAAGATACCCGAGTATCTTGGAGTCGTCATTTCCTATCTCCGTGTAGTTTATGTCCTTGAAATGAGTCGGGTCACTTACTTCAGAATAAAAATCCGCATTCGGATAATCAGGTGTCCCCGCGATAAATAGCCTACTGTTGTACCAGTTAAATATACGGCACTTATCTATACGACTTTTATACTCACTATACTTTTTCCCTTCACCGTTTTTGTCCTCGGCACTCGTTTTATAATCCACAGGGAATTTAACTGTAAAATGCGTACTTTTATCTCCGGAATCTTTTATCTCTTGACTAAACTGCATCAAGTTAATGCGCAAAAATCTGCGCCCATACAACATATCTCCATTATATGCCGTATCAGGATATAAAACGGACGTGCACTTCTGACTTTCTTTACATCCGTATGCATTCTCCTCTTCCTTGCTCGCAAATGTGATATAATCTCCAACACCTTTGAATACATACCCACCATCTGTACGCACTTCTATCTCATCCAGATTTACATCCATTGCCATATTTATATCCAATGGTATAAACATCACCGCAATCTTCCGATCGCTATAATAATATGACATACCTTCAAATGGGTAACGATTGCGTCTGTACTTTGTTGATATATTTATTGTTTCCGGATGCTCTTCTTTATCACTCGGGTTTACCGGCGTGTATCCCGGAACCACCTTATAAATCCATGTGTTATCAGAGGACCACACAGTTGTTATCGGCGCATATGCTATATCTTCTGCATTTCCCGCCTTGATTGTCGGCTCGGTCGCGCCCACTGCAAGAGTAGCCTTTACGTATACGTACTCATTGCCGGTCAGGATATATAAACAGTCGTTGTGCATAAACCCTGAGGATGCATCCCCCGAAAGCTCTGACAATATCGGGGTGGGCGCATCCTCGCCGCCCTGCCAGCGGTAGAGCTTAGAACCCGCATGCACGATAAACTCGCTTACTGTCGCCTCGGTTCTTTGACCGTTCTCATCCTCTTCGCTCTTTACGGTAGCCTCAAAGCGGTGTATTCCACGCACGGGAGTTTCGACACTCGCCAACTTACGCCAACCAAGACGTTTCTCAGGGCATCCACCCGCATCAGCTATGATGTTTACTGCGCGCGGAGAGCGGCTGTCATCGACTTGCGATGCATCCGTGGAAAAATCCACTCCGCGGAATGCACTGTAGCGCTTTGTATGAATAGTAGGTGACGCTGGTGGGCGCATTCTCATCTTAGGCATTTTTTATCACGCTCCAAAAAACATCTTTACAAGCATTGTTATAATTCCGCCACCGACTGCCATAAGAAGCCATGTTATAAGCTTGAGCTGGTTTTCTATCACGGCCAGGCGGGTGTTGTCGTTATTAAATTTACTGTTAAATTCACGACACTGCTTATCACATGATTGTCGGGATACAAATACCTCACGTAACCGTTCCATGTCCTTTTCTTCCAACACTGTTCACACCGCCTTTATTTAATCAATCCAAGGCGATGCAGTACCGTTGCAAGCATTTCACGTGTTACATTGCCCTTGGGCGCACTTCCGTCCATCACACCTGCAGATGCGGCCGCATTAAAACCAACCTTCGCCCAGTCGCTTGCACCCTGCTTTGCCTTGTTCTTCTCGTATTCCTCGATTATCGCTATGACCTCTGCTTTTGTCATGTCGTCTTCCTCCTTGCACAATGATATAAAATCTTTCCACCCGCTCTTTCGCAGATTCTTCGGGCAGTCTTTGCCGTTCCATCGGTTATGCTGTACGACATTCTCAATCGGGATTTCATGCACCTTCATGAGTTTTCGCACAAGCTCAGCTGCGTTCAGGCAAGCCTTGTTAAAATCTCCGTCAGGATTTACGCATATCTCAATGCCGATGCTAACAGAGTTTCCGTAGGTATCGCCTGCGTGATATGCAACCTCACTGTTTGGGATATGCTGGTATGCGCATTTATCGTCTACCGTGTAATGCCAGCTTACCTTTGCAGACGTGTTACGCAGATAAGACGCATGCGCTGCAGCATTTGCACCCTTTGAATAATTACCCGTCTCATGAATAGTGATATATTTGGGTTTCATTGCTATCCCCGGGCGGTTCGGTCTGCCTTTGGCTATAACGCTTGTATATATTGTCATGGCTTAATCCTCTTTAACTTCCGGAAGTCCCGCAATAGATGTTAAGACAGACAAAACACCTGCTAAAATCGAAGCAGAACCAACGGCAATCCACTCTACTTCTCCAAGGACTGCGGCTGTTCCTATCGTTGCTATCGCTGTCTGCGCTATTGTTTTAATTGCTCTTACTCCCGCTGCTTTAATCCACTTTTTCATGTTTCAGAACTCCTCTCTATATTCCAAAATCCAAGAATGAATTTACTTCGTCGTCATACTCCGGATAATCCGGATCAGGCTCGCGCTTTGCCTCTTCTGCCATTGGTCGACCTGCCACAAAATACCGCAGCGCATCAGGCGCATGCGTCAGCTCGTGCGGTTCCTTCGCCACGTCGCTCGGGTTCTTTTTATCTATCTGCACACCGGGCAAACACCGTATAAGCTCTGTGCAGTTTGAGAATATACGTAATCTCGGTGTTTCGCCGCCGAATTCATCAGCTACCGGCTTTAACCACTCTTTTAAATCGAGCCAGCCCTGCACGCGGTCATTCTTTGACTTTACAAGCGGTATCTTATGCTCTGCAAATATCTCCGCTACGCTTCGGCCGGTGTCCTGACGACGGTTCCACATATCCGGCGGTGCTATGTATGCGTATATATCATCATCGCCTGTCCACTCGCGGATAAGCTGTGCCGCCTCGGATATTATCTTTCCCGGCTCGTGCAGCTCACGGTATACATACGCCCGCTCATTCTCATCAACCGCTATCCAGTACCCTGCAAGCATGTCCAAGCCATAATCCATTGCAAAGTATCTGCGCCAGTGCGAAGGAATTACAAACGGACGTATTACGTGTTTTTCGCGCTTCCATTCGGTGAAATACTGTCCGTCAAAGATATCCCAATCGCCATAAAGAAGCGCCGCCTTGTCCTTCTCGGATAAGTTTTCAAGACGTTTGACATAATCTGGGTCATTCTTCATCAGCTGCGGATTGTCCTGTACCTTTGCCGGCAGGAATATCCGCGTGCCCGCCTTTGTCTGATGCACCGTGTCAGGCGGTCCTATGTCTATAAACCGCTCTTTTACCCAGCTGTGACCTACGCCGCCCGGATTAGTCGAGCTTTTGACCTGCTTTGGAAATCCGTTTGTTCCACGCACACGGCTTATCAGGTACACATACATGTCCTCGGTAAAGTGCGTCAGCTCATCAAACCGTATAACGTCATATTCTGCAGACTGATACTTATACACGTCGTTTGCGTTGTCACAGTAGCCGAAGTCGATTATAGAGCCGGTTGTAAACGTCATAGTGTGCGCCGAGCTGTTGTATTTATATATCTCCCGCGGATATAATCCAAGCGCGGTGCGTATAAGCGATTTATCCAGCTCTGGAAACGTGCGTCTGAGTATCAGCTGCTTTGAACCCTTGTACTCGAGTGCAAACAGCAGCGCGTCTATTATCTGACCATAGCTTTTGCCGCCACCTGCAGCACCGCCAAATAACACCTCATTAGCTGTTGCGTCTATAAATGCCTCTTGACGCTTGGATGCCTCAAGATTTACGTCTACCATCACTCAATCCTCTTTATTGTGACGTTAACGCCGTCCCCGCTCATCTCAACCTCTTTCTTCTCTTTCCAGTCGTAATTATGCTGCAGATTGAACATAATCCCCTGTACATTTTTCTCACGCATTATAAGCTGCTCTTCAAGATATGCCTCGATTATTCCGCGTGTTGCGTTGCAGACTTCCGAAAATTCCGGATGTTGCTTTTCGTCGCAGTAGTTATTCCACGTGCTCCGGTCGATGCCTAATTTTACACATAACCCACTCACACTCGGTGGCACGAAATATTGACGGCGGTATATTTGCCCTCCATCATCGTTTACTACCGGTGTACCTTCAATAACCACCGGTACTTTGCAGCTTATTGAGTTAAAATATCGCTCTATTTCCTTTTTCAGCGCATTTTTATTCTCATATTTTCTCGGTCGCCCGAGCTTCATAGCTTTTCTTACCCCCTTATATTGTTCCCGCGCATGAGCAAGCGTGACGCGCACACGCGCCTGCGCCTTGTCGTGGGGAAAAATTCTGATGTTTTTTTGATTTGCTAATTTGAAAATAACACAGATTTTTAAAAAAATTCCACTTAAAGGTGGAATTTGAAAAATTTTTTTAACAAAAAAGACCGCCGATTTCTCGACAGCCTTTTTATCCCTATTCATCTCTCCCGACTAAATAATCAACCGTTACGCCAAAAAATTCAGCAAGAGCTATTAATGCTGATAGCTTTGGCTCAGCTTCGCCACGCTCATACCTGCGCACGGCGTCCGTATTAAGGCCGCAAAGCTCTGACAACACACTCCGACTCATTCTCTCTTTCTCACGCAAACGCTGCAACCGACGTGAAAACGCTTTTTTGTCTCTCATATCGCTCACCTGCTTCTGTCTGCGGGTTCAGGCACGCCTAATAACCTTCCCCGTTTGAGGAAGGTTGATTTTTTCGAATCATGTATTTTCCCTTTTCGCATATCCACGTGTATGTACATGTTGCGGTTTACTTCGTTTATACTCACCGCCGCGTCAGTCAGCTCAAATCCTGGGTATCTCTCAGAGAAATATTCCCATGCGCTTTTACTCTCTATCGCATATGCCATTGCCGCTGTCTCACCGATCGTAACCGCTCCGTCACGTACTATCGGTTCCGGTATAGTTAGATTCTTGCTTCGATTCCAACGCCTGTATGAATCACGGTCCTTTATCATGTATTTTGCAAGGTCGCTAACTCCGTCCTCGCCAAACTGTAATCTCTTGCTGTTTGCATAGCCTTTTCCCCAAAGCTTTTCTATTTCATCACGGTCTATACCACCGGTAATGAGCATGTGATGATGAATACGGCCCTTTACCTTTCCGTATTCCGTACATGAGATATATTTAAGCTCAATACCCGCCTTTGCGTATCTTCTCTTTAACCGGCGAATAAAATTATATAAATCTTTCTGTGCAGTTTCGCGGTTCTCAGGTTTGTTATCTTCCGTGTATGTCAGATGCAGAGCTATATCTTTCTCAGAAAAATTGTTATGTACAAGACGTGTGATTTTCTTTTCTGCGTTTCTCTGATTGAGTTTCTCCTGTATCTCACTTGTCGGATTGCACTTTTTCCGTCTCTTCCCCGCAGTCTGAAACACCGGATATATATCCGCGTCCATATAATCGCCGCAGATATATACACTCTCACGTATGAACCATCTTCCCTTATACATCTCTTTCACCCCTCATCGTTTACTTGGTCATTAACTTAAGACTATTTACAAGCCTGAAAAAACGCGCGTAGGCGTTTTTATTTATATATGTATATTCCTTTTCCAAAGTTTTCCGACTCGCCCTCGATACTCCATCTCCTCGCAAGAACATGTCGCAAAACTCTGTGCGTGTGCCGGCGGTCTTTATTAAACCGCCGGCATTAACTATTTATAGATGTGTGCTACTCATCCAACTGACACGCATGTGTTATACTGCGTTGTACTCGGATACCGCCGCGCGCGGTTGATGCAAGCGTCGCCTTGCCGCCACCGTGGATTTTAACTGTCGCCCAATCGAATTCACCCTCTGCAATTCCTTCTACTATAAGATTTAGAATTTCTAAGATCTCAGTGTTTTTCACAGGCTCAAAACCGCGGCGCCTCGCATCTGCCCCAAACAACTGACGTACACGCTCTTTTGCATATGTAACCTGATGTGCCCGCTCACGTTCACTCTGTGATTCATCGCAACCGCAATTATCCGTAGCATACTCGTCTGCATCGCTCTGAGTGGAAAACTCACGGTTCCCGCTTGTTACCTGCCCACAGTATTTGCACGTACCTAAAAATCCCATATCCTACTCTCCTTTACAATCGCAAGCGTGTGTTCTTCTTTCCCTCACAAGCGCATTTAATAATAGAAGATAATTGATGTGGTCTCCGATCTTTTCGTCCCACATCTCAAGCGGTATATTTTTGCCGGTTTCAACGTCGTTTATGAGGTCGTATATAGATACCGTGTGCTTACTCATCATCCCACCAAGCGCCTTTTCGGGCGTGCACCCCTGCAGCTCTCCCGCAACCTTGAAGTTATGTAACTTGTCCGTTTCTGTTGAGTATTGTTCGCTTTTTGAAGTCATGACCTTTAAACATTCGTTTACTCTCTCAATGGTCACTTTTTCAAATTCCTGCATATTCATTTGTTTATCCCTTCCTTTCCTACCTCTTTTAGCGCATCTACATAATCTTTACCCTTTGGCGCGTTGACATTGGATGAAAACAGCTCCTCTCCGATTTTGTTATACTCATTAAACAAATCGTCAAAAGCTTTCTCCCATGCTTCGTCATGCTCATGCTCAACCCCCACGCCTGCGTGTGCCAACTCATGCGCAAAGATTTCAACGGCATTGTTAATCGTCAGCTCTGTATCAATGAAAATGAATATTTCTCCGTCTTCATCAAAGTCTGTTAATCCACAAACCTTAGTACCGTCCGCTTCATCTCTTATATCCGGCTCAAAATATGCCGTGTATTTCACATTAGGAAACAATCTTTTAAATGCCATATCAAGCATTTCAAAGGGACTATTTTTTATTACAAAGTCAGCTTCATCCTTAAAAGCTGTACAGCCAGAAACAACTGCATTCTTATGCTTAAGTAAAAATTGGCAGTTTTTCTTATATAAACACTTATTACACTTCATCACGCATCTTCCTTTCCGTCCATTTTTGCACCGCTCGGCGGTTTAGGTAGTGGCATCCAGTGGGTGACACGCATACCTCCCATACCCTCATTGCTAAAGTGTGGACCAGTAACATATCCGTTTTCTGCGTTCTGTTCTGGATGAAACATCAACACATCGTAGTATTGCCTCTTGCTTTCACCAAAAACGCAAATGCAGAGGTACTCCCTTCTACCTTTCGGCAGCCTCTCTGTCACAGGAATCCACTTCACTTCCGCAACATCGGCTGTTGGTGCTTCGTGAATAGCTTTTATAGCACTCAAAGCCATATCCACAATTCTTGCACCTTTAGATAAATCAATATCTAATTTCAACGCATCCGCATCAATATACCTTGCCATTACTCCGCACCGCCTGTCTCGTCGTCTCCATCATACCGTGCGCATTTATTGCACGAATACGCATCAATAATTTCACATGCACTTTTCTTGCTTAACGCGCCTTTATGATTTTGAAACGTCAAAATAAGTGCCTTTTTCACTTCTTCGATAATCTCTGCTTTGATTTCTTCCTTGGTTACGGCAACTTCATTGAATTTAATTTTGTAAGAGTTGATTTCATTTCGCGCATCCCTTAGTTTATGCTCCAAACTTTTAACACGATTTTCCCAACCTATTATTTCACGCTCAGATTGTTTAAGCCTTTTTGAATATTCATCAAGCGTCACCATTGCAGCATCGTATTTAATTTCAGTTTCCTTTGTCTTTTCCAGTTGTTGCTGTAATCCCTCATTTATTAACTTAAGGTCATTGACCCGCTCATATTCCTTCACCAAATATTCTTTGATGTCCGGAACAGCAACAATAACTTCTTCCGACGCCGGCTTCCTTAAACTCAGGCTTTTTTCTTTGAATTTTGAGAATATATTCATTCCTGTTTTCCTTTCCCTCTTGAGCGCTTAGTTCCCGGTACAAACACAGGACTTATGTTGAATGTACATTTTTTGGTCGTAACAAATTTTAAAGGAGATTGTTTCCAGCCCAAGGCTTGAATAAGCGCAAATATCGCAACGTCGCAGAATGCTGCGTTATTATTTTTATAGATGTTTTTTATCTTGCCCTCATTTGTACCGAGAACCAAACGCTCAAGATTTTTATATCACATTATCAAACGAATGCCCCCGAAGCCCACAACCGCTTATTTCGCTCAGCCTCTTCCTTTTTCTTCGCTTGATACTTCGCCTGATTTCTTCGAGCGTTTACACGGTTCACTTCTTCTCTGCACCATTCATGGTATTTTCGGCTTTTAGTTTTTGCAAATCCCACTTTTCCGCAGTGTTTGCAAATAAACCTAACTTTATTTTCTTCCAGATCACTAACCTCTTCGGGCTCGGTAGGCTCCCTCGGCGGATCCGGATTAGCCTGCACATACTTTCCGTAATTATGCCCGCTCTTTTTTGCGTACTCGATAAGATTTTGCATATTCTCGGAAAGTTCATGCCTCGGCGCAAAATCATCCATTATTTATCCCTTCCTTTCTGTCCTCATATCTGCACACCCCTGCATCATTAGGCACCGGGCAATAATCAGCATACATAGGACAATCCTCATTTACACATATTTCGTCATTGCAATATTTACATTCCATTTTGCTCACCACCTAACGGTATCATGTTCATAATCGCTGCGCCGTCACATCCGCCGGCAACCGCAAGCTCCCGCTCATACCTGCGAATCTCACTCTCGCTCGGCGGAAAATTCTTCATCTCCACAACACTGTTTGCCGGCAGTATCATCCCTTTCTGCGATATCGCGTACACTATAAGCACCCTCATGCTAAACCTCACCTTCCGTCCATGCCTCAAGCTGAGCGCGAACCGCCGCCTGCAGATTCCCGCGGTTCTCTTCCGGCGCCGCCTTAAGCGCATCCATCATCTGCCTGTACATATTCTGCCACGCGGAAAAATGCAGCTTAAATGTCGTAATCTCCGTTCCTGACATTGCAAGCTTCTTTTGCAACCTGCCAACCTCTTCCGTAAGCCTCGCCTTTTCGCCCTCATCAGCTGCAGCCGCCGCATCCGCCTTTGCCTTTTCAAGGTCGCGCGCAAGCTTCTCCGTCTTCTTCTCCGAACGGCTCAACTCCTTTGAAAGCTTCTCTACCTCCGCTTTGTGCTTTGCATTTAGCTCTTCCACCGCCAAATTCACCTTTTCTTCAATCACCTTTTCGTCTGGCTCCTGCACCGCAACTTCAACAGGTCTCTCAGAAAGCTCCTTAACCTGAAGCTTTAAATCATCCCGCTCATTGTATGCACTGATAAGATTGTTCTCCGCATCTTCCGCACGCTTTAGTGCCTCATCCCTTGCCTTTATCGCCGCGGTTAATTCACGGGTGGAAAGCTCCTCCGCATTGTGCTCTTTCGCAAACTCCTCACGCTCCTCCGCAGGCACTGCCAAAAGCGCCAAAGCCTTGGTATAACTCAAATTGCCAAACGTTTGGCAATTTACTTCCGCACCAAATAAGCTGCCCTGGTCGCTCCCGTATTCCTGGAATAAACGCATGAAATTATTGGCCGTTGAACTTGAGTACCCTGTATGCAGTTTTATCCATTCTCCGAACTCACCGTGTGGCAACATTTCCTTTATTTCGCACATGCGTCTGCCTATCTCTATGATGTTTGTGAGCACCGATGCCGTAAGCGCGCGTATCTCCGCTGCCACTATATCCGCTGTACGCGGTATTGCTACTTCATTACTCATGCTGTTTTACACTCCTTTTTATTTTCATTAACCGCAGGGCATCCTGCGTGTATCCATGAAAGCCACTTCTTTTCAAATTCCACTACTTCTTCTGTCTTCGCGCAGTTGCACTTGCCGCGGTTCTGCCGCACCTTTTTCTCTTTCTCGTCATACTCGAGCGTGAAATACGGCTCCTTCGGCCTGTCCGCATGCCGTATAAAGAAAATCGCCGTTTCGCCGTTTGCATGTCTTTCGGCATAGCCCGCTACACAGTGCTTAAGCTTTTCCCCTTCACGGTTAAGCTCCTTTTGAGTAGCAGCAGGGCGTATTATGAGACCGCCACTTTCAAAGGCAAATACCGAAAGCTCCTGCGCCCGCCTCTTAAATTCCTTTTTAAGTATTTCATCTAATTTCACTTTCCGCGCCACACGTGCCCGCTCATGCGCGTTTATCAGATCCTTCGGCCAGCGTATTGCTGTGTCATTTAAATTCCACTCCGCTTCTTCCGCCATGTCCCAATAATCTATAAGATACTGCGCGTCTATCATCGGGTCATCGCATACACAATACGGGTCGGTATACTCGTTGTATACATCCATAGCCGCACCGGCTTGATACATTTGGTCAAGCAAGTACCTTACGCTCTTTCCCACCGGCGCACGTCCGACAAACGCAAGAACATCCTCACCGCCGTACTCGTGCAGTGTCTGTATGTCCTCGGGTATCTTAAGCATATCCCCGGCTTTTTTCGCCGCAACATATACCTGCCAATGAAACGTGTCCCAACTCTGCTTCCGCATTGCCTGAAACTCGCCTTTATTAAGCCAAAGCATCTGTGCAGGGCGACTCTCCGAAAGGTTAAGATCTTTATCTAAATCCGGTATTTTTCCGCACCTGTTAACTTCCCACCGCTCTGCGCGCATAGACTCACAAAATAAATCATTTAATATGTACCCGTATCCGTGCGTTACAAGGTTCTCTATCTGCGGGTATCTCTGATACTGTATA
>JAZTXE010000008.1:0-7717 GCA_045636205.1 Eubacteriales bacterium | reverse complement strand
TGGTGACAATCAATTCCTTGCCAATATGGACATGACAAACTATCAGAACGTGCTTGAGAGTAACCGCTACGACCAGCAGAGACAGGACCAGCTTGACCGTTACGCTATCGAGGACGCGAGAATTGCCAAGCAGGACTTGGAGGACTGGGGATGGAATATGTTTGCAGCCGGAAATACATCACCCGAGGTCGCGGCGGCTCTCGGTATTAAACCGGAAACACTTAAACAGATGTGGGCGTATTCGAATACGCCCACCGTGTCCCGAAGTTCTGGCAGTGGAAGCGGGAAGAAAAAGAGCGGGAGTTTGATCAGTGTAGACGTTCCTGAAGGAACTGATTTGTTTGCAGAATACAATAATTTTACGAGAGAATTGGGAGGTTCGGACGCTGCAATTAAGCTTATGGCCAGGCTGTACGATGTAAGCAGTGAAGAAATTCAACTTGCGATAAAGGAGTCGCAGGGACGAAGAGCGGATGATCAGAAATTCAGCCCAATAGCAGGTAAAGAAACCCATTGGCTTGAAGATATAGATGGTAACTGGAAAGAGGGCGAGTCCGGAGACTGGACGTACGTAACCGGAATGGGAAGACTCTCCAAGTCAGAGCTGGAAGCAGAAATAAAGGCAGGGAATGTTATAAAAAAATATACTGCTGACGGAAAAGTATTCTACACTAAAGCAAAGTAAAGGTGGGGTGTGAAATGGCATGGAATGTAAAGGACTGGATGGAAGAGCAAAAGCGGCTTGAGGAGCAGAAGCGTAAAAACCCAAAAGCGCAGATGAGCCGCGAGGAAGCACTTAAGAAGATAAAGGCGGATGCTGCAAAGCCTGCGGCAATGCCTAAGAGTACGAGCGGGAATGCGGTGGTATATACACCGCTTCCGGTTCATTCGAAGACCGTTGAAGAGCAGAATGCGGTGCGCCGGACGGCGGAGATACATCCGAAGAGTACCCGCCGCGAGTTCTACAGTCAGCCTGCGGACATCGGTTCACGCGTAAATGAGCTGAGGGACCGGCTGGAGAAAAACAGGGCAAAGGTACAGGGGTATCCTACACGTCTTGAGACTATAAAGAAAATCTATAAGGTAACCGGTGAAAAAAAGTATGCTGACAAGTATGAGAGGGTATTCAAGGAATACTACGACGTAAAGAAACAGTACGATGCGGATGTAAATGAATTTAATGCGTACACTGCAGGTGAGCAGAAGCGATATAACGACTGGGAGAGCACGGTGCGCAAGCCTGAGCTTATACGTCCTGAGATTGAGGCGTACACGCGCAAGATAAATGAGCTTGAGGAGCTGCGCGGGAATATCAATAAGCTTCTGCTCGGCCAAGGTGCGGATTTGCCTGAAATAGCCGAGCAACGGCGCGGACGCATACAGGAGATTAATGCGCAGATAGAGCAGATGAAAGCAAAGCGTGATAAGCTCAGTGAGGAGCTTTTGTATTCCAATCAATTCTATTACGAGGGTATACGCAACTCTGCGGAGAATTTTGAGGAGCAGAGCAAGCCAGGGAAGTCTGCAACCGGTGATTACAGGCATCTTAAAATCAATATCACAGACAGTGAGGCTCATAAAGAATATAAAAAAGCGAATGAAATATATGCCGAACATTATGCGCAAATGACCAAAGATGAGCGGGATATGTACAACTATCTCTATAACACGCGCGGAAAGGAAGCAGCGGACAAGTTCATAGAGGATATGAAGCTTGAGGAAGCAATGAGAAGGCGTGAAGGTCATGAGATGTATGAGGAGTATGACAAAAAGAAAGGTTTCGGTCGCGCACTCCGAGGGGCACAGCTTACTGTTGCAAGCGGAGTCAATCAATTTGCGCGTGGCACCGCAAATCTGTTTACCGAGGATGCTTTAGAATCTGCACCTGTGCAATATGCCGCAGGGGAAGCGATTGAGAATTCATCCGGTATTGGAAGAGTAGCGTTAGAGCTTATACAGACTATGGCAAACATGGCACCGTCTATACTTTTGAGTACGGCTGCGGGTAATCTTGCAGGTGCACTTGGAGCGGGCACGAAGCTTGCCGGAACAGTCGGCAGAGTGACGGGTGCAGCATCAATGGGCGGCTCAGCTGCAGGTAATGCATATGCGGAGAAAGTGAGAGCCGGATATGATCCGGACAAGGCACGCACATATGCGACACTGGTTGGCGCATCTGAAGCTACATTGCAATATTTATTAGGCGGTATTTCAAAGCTCGGCGGTAAGGTGAGCGGAAAAATCCTTGCGAAGAACATTGAAGCCATAGACAATGGCTTTCTGCGTTTTGCTGCGAAGTTCGGTAAAGCGGGAGCTTCGGAAGCGATAGAGGAAAACCTGCAGGCGTTTCTCGAGCCTGCGTTTGCATCGTGGGTGTTCAATGAGAAGTACGATGCACCGGAGCTTGAGGATTTGGTGTATACGACAATCGTCAGTGCATTGTCGGGCGGAATGTTTGAGTCGGGCGAGATAGTAGGTGGAGAAGCAAAGACGAAAGCTGAAGGACAGAAATATATTGATTTAGGTCCTGAAGCTATAAAAGGTATAATAAATACTGCGCTTAAAGACGTTGACAACAAGATAGTAACAAAAATTGCAAACAAAATGCAGGCAAAACTTTCTAAGGGTAAAAAAATATCCCCGCATCAGCTTGGAACGCTGCATTCGGAGATAGTGAAAAAAACTATACCGGAGTTTGCTGTTGTAAAGGATAATGACGGCATTGAGTATGTTTCTGTGAAGGCAGACCAAGAATTATTTGAAGGATTGACTACCGCAGAAATGCAAACGCTTGCTAAAAGCATAATAGCTAATCGCTTTAGAGGTAAAGTGATAGGCATGGATTACACTGCATATGTAAATAAACGATCCTCTGAACATTACGCATATCCGGCTAATCGTAGAATGGATGAAACGCAGAAACAAGATAAAATGCGTGCGGCTCCTGCGCTTGATAAAATTATGGAAGTAAGCAGATTTCGTGAAAATGTCCCGGATGATGGGCGCCATCCGGAAGCAACGGGTGGCTTGGATAAGCTGGATGTTCGCTTTGAAGTGAATGGAAACAAGTATGATGCAGAGATTACTGTTCTTGTCACGGATAACGGACGCATATTTTACGATATAACAAAATTCGGAGACATCAACTCGCGCGAAGTCGGTCAAACATCCGCAGCTGCCGCCGAAGCGTCGAGTAATGTCTCCAAATCAGGAGTTGATACGCCGCGCAAAGTTAATCAGATAGCTGCGGCTACTGACAGCGCGTTAAGCGGAACTCCTATTAACAGTATACCCCAACCTGCCTCTATTGTCAATACGGACGATGATGTCGCGGGTGTTGCACAAGATGCAGTTGGGGCGACTACCCCTCAGTCGCTTCGCGACAGCTCCCCTGACAAGGGGAGCCTTGGAGATGCGGCTATTGCGAAGGACGTAGAAGCGGGGTATAATAATAGCATAAGTGAAAGTGAGGTAAACGGAAATGAGTCAGGAGTACCTTTACGCGAAAGCAGCCAACGGAATGACGGTGCGTATACCGGCAGACAAGTATCCGGAGTGGAAAAAAGTGCAAGACGCAAAGCGAGCGGGGACATACAAAAGAACGCCCGAGCAAGAAGAGAAAAGGCAGAAGCTGTTATCAATGCTCAAGGGCGGAGAAAAGTAAGTGCGAAAGAATTAGGCATAGCCAAAGGAACGAAGAATAAGACTTGCTACATAGCACCTGACAGCGTGCTGACACAAGAGGAAATCCGCGAACGCGAAAAGAAAGGCAGAGCGGGTATAGAAATAGTTTACGTAGTCGGTGAAATGGAAGTCATAGAAAACGGTGCCAAGGCAATGGTGCGCGGTGTATTATCATCTGACGGTAAAAAGATGTGGGTGCAGATAGATAACGAGGAAGTAACCTCAATGCAGATAATGAAGCATGAGGCATTTCACCGCGTAAAGAAGAATGCCCCGCGGCTTATAAGCAGGCTGCGCGAGGATATTATATCCAAGTACAGTGAGGAAGATCTCGACGAGCTGACGCAAGCATACATAGATGCGTATGAGTGGGGAGCGGATGCAGACCTTGATTATGTGCTTGAGGAGATATTCGCAGATGCTTATGCGGGGATAGACGTATTCGAGTACCTGAGCGACTATGAGGGTGCAACACGGTTCAGTGAGGTTGTGCAGACCGCTACCGAGCAGTATGCGCAGGAGAGCGGGACGGCAGAGAACTCGCGCGGAGAGAGTTTTTCACGAGGGCGAAGATGGCAAAGTTATGAGCTGACTGATGAATTTATGCAAAAAGTATCTCATGAGGATAAGCATTCGTTTTTGCGTAGCCTTGCAAACAAGACATCCGGGATGAAAGAAGGAGAAATAAGAGATATATTCATCAACGGGGCAAATCAGGTGTATTATTTTTATGCAACCGGTTACATGAATGGAAATATAGTAGGCACAAAGAAATATACAAATAATAGAGTTAAGGAGTGGTATAATGAGCATGACAGAGTTGCAATACAAAATAGTGAAGAAGCTTCACGCATCGAAGATGGACGTGAGCGACGCGGAGAACGTAATATTGTTTCTGGACACAGAGGAGATGCTGAAGGAGATGCTCAAGTATCTCGAAGAGAATCCGAGCGCGACACCGGAGAAGATACTGGAGAAGCTGAGGATAATGCTTACTTCTTAGAAGAGCAGGAAGAAATTCCGGGAAGTTTCGTCTATGACGGCAATGGAGATTGGTATCAGGTTCCGATGTCTGAAAAATCCACCGGCGAACAATTCTCCCGAGGAATAAGCAAGGAGCGTTCTCTCAAGGAAGACACGGAAGAATTAAAACTGCAGATAGATAAGCTCAACCGCGAGAATGCTGCGCTTAAAGGCGAACTGAAGCCGACGAAGGAAAAGACAGTGCGTTTAGGCGATACGCAAAGAGCGGCAAAATCATTATACACGCGCTACGACATTGACGGAGACAGCGCGGATATTGTAAACGACCTGCGCGATATAGGCAACTACATTGTACAGAGCGGCGGAAACATAAGCTATGATACGCTTAAGAGAAAAGCTCTCAAGATTGCCAAGGGTATGGTGGAAAAAGCAATTGTAAAAAATGATGACTTGTACAATGAGTATAAGGACATGCGGGATTATTTCCGCGGTAAGGAGCTTGTAATATCGGCGGAAGATGCCGGGAACATTGCTGATTTTAATGAGTTCAGGAAACGCAATTACGGGCGCATGCCCAAGCTGCGTATTGCAAAGCCTGGTGAGCGCGGAAACATTGACGGTGATTTCGGAGAGATGTGCAGAATGTGGCCGGAGTTCTTCAATGAGGAAGAGATTACGCATCCTGCAGACCGAATCACGGCAATAGCAGAAGCACTCGACAGAATTCAGCCGACATTTGATAATCCGTACAGCTACAATATAGCGGCAGCAGCTGAATATATCGCCAATGATATTATCGATACCATGCTTGGTGAGGATATTCGTCAAAGTGCGCCGACGTTTGCGGATAAGCAGATTGCAAAGCATAAGCGAGAAGTAGCGCGTGTGCGTGCATCGAAGGATGAGCAGCTTTCAAAGCAGGAAAAGAAATATCAGGAGAACCTTGAGAAAGTGCGCAATGAAGGAAGAGAGCGCGCGAAGAATGCACTGCGCAAAGAACGTGAGCGCAATCTTGCAAGCGAAGAGCGGACACGCAAGGAATTCCGTGAGCGGGAAGACAAGCTGCGCAGCAAGTGGAGCACACGCGATATGATGCGTAGTATAGAGCGCCACGCAAACCGTTTGACATCTGCGCTGCTTCGCCCGAATGATAAACGTCATATCCCGGAAGAACTGCGTGGAGTTGTAGCAACCGCGTTGTATGCACTCAACCGTGAGAGTGTATATGAGACGTATATTGACCCGGATACCGGAAAACAGCGCCGTGTAAAAATCGGTAGTGAAGAATGGTTTGCAAATGACACATCACCGATGAAGAGAACCGAGGAAGCGCATGCAAGGCGTAAGGAAATAGCCGAGCTTGACGCAAGAAGCCGCCTGCTTAAGAAGATAATGTCCGAGGTAGGCGGTGAAGAAAAAGCCGAGGGAATGAGCTTTAAGGATGCCATAACTGCTCTTAAAAAGTATTACGAGGGAATGGAGAGCGGGGCAAAAGACAAGCAACAGGTTCTTATAGCTCCTGAGATTATTGATAAGCTTGCAGCGCTTGAGGAATTATCAGACACGCCGATAGGTGCAATGGATAAGGATCAGCTCGGCGTTGTGTGGGAAGCTATACGCATGATTGAGGCATCAATCGAGAACGCGGACAAGATGTTTGCGAAGGGAAGGTTTGCCAATATTTCGAGATTGGCATCTCGTATGCGCGATGATAACTACACCAAGAAAAAAGTTACATCGACTGTGGCAGAACTTAAAAAAGAAGGTGCGTTGGAGCTCCTGGATGTGCAGCGGTATCTACATATGCTCGGTGAGGCCGGGGATGCACTACACCGCGGATTACGCAAGGCGCAGGATAGGTATAACCTTATTATACGTGAGGTAAGAGAGGTTACCCGGGAGCTTGTAAAGGACGTTGATGTAAAAAAGCTCGAGCAGGAAAAGCAAACGGTTGTTCTCGGCGGACATGAGCGGACGATAAGCACTGCGCAGCTTATTGAGTTGTATCTTCTAAATAAACGCCCAGCAGGTCGTAGGCATATATACGGCGGCGGTATTAAAATAGATGCGATACCGGGTATCAAAAGTAAACCGGCACAGCATTATGAGGCAATCCGCGTTACAAGAAACGAAGTAAACCAAGCGATTTCCAAGCTCACAAAAGAGCAGAAGGAGCTTGCAGATGCCATGCAGAGGTTTGCAGCTGAGGATTTAGGTGCATACGGTAATGAGGCAAGCATGGAAGTGTTCGGATACAAGAAGTTTAATGACCCGAATTATTGGTCCATCCGTGCCGAGCACTGGCAGGCTCTTGAAGAACAAGCACGGCAGAGCAAGATTTCAAATTTAGGACACTCAAAATCTCTTGAAAATGCCTCGACACCGCTTTTTGTCGGCAGTGTATTTGAAACGTTCTCACGTCACGCGCAAGCGCAGGCGATGTATGCAGCATATCTTGGTATTGAGCAGGATGTTGAGCGCGTGAAAAATTACTCATTTTGGGACGGAGAGGCTACGGATGAGGACGGCAACGTAATATACGAGGCTGACGGAAGTGCAAAAAAAGCTGTAAGCGAAGATGTTCAGGGTATCATAAACCGCGTGCACGGTGCAAAGGGAGTTGATTACCTTGTAAAGCAAATGCAGGACATACAAGGTATTGCAGCAGGTGAGCGGGATTTCTTCTCTAAAATGACCAAAGGTCTTATAAATAAGAACAAAGGAGCAGCAATCGGAGCAAACCTTCGTGTAATGATTCAGCAGCCTACGGCATATCGGCGCAACCTGAGTATGATGTCCGGAAAATACCTTGCACAAATCGGCAACGTAAAAAAGGGCTGGGAAAAGGCTCTTAAATATGCACCGATTGCGTGGCAAAAGGCGGTTGGCTATACAACGGCAAAAGACCTTATGTTTGATACCGGTAGTCTACTTGATAAAATAGCCGATGTTGCAAACAAAGGTGCTGCGGCAATGGATGCGGTACAGTTTGGCGCATTGTGGAATGCCTGCGAAGCTGAGACAAAGGCAAAACGCAAGGATTTAAGTG
>JAZTXE010000007.1:0-3189 GCA_045636205.1 Eubacteriales bacterium | reverse complement strand
CAAAAAAAGAACACCGACTTTCGTCGGTGCTCTTTTTTTGGTGGGCCCTCAGGGACTCGAACCCGGGACCGTCCGGTTATGAGCCGGATGCTCTAACCAACTGAGCTAAGGGCCCTTATGCGATTTTTACAAAGGATAAATTCAATTAAGAATTCAACTCATTGCGACCAAGCGCATTTAATATTTTAACATTAACCAAGCGATTTGTCAATATCACTTCTCAATGTTATTTAAAATTTTTTCATCTCACAATCGACAAATTTCTGCAAACGCATTTTTACATCCATGTCAAGCGCAGGCACACCCTCAAGCCGATTCTTTATCCCGGACTTCTCATATTTAAAAAATCCCATAGTATGAAATGCCAAAAGCTCATACTTTTCAACGCATCGCATATTTCTTATATGCTCAAGGTATTTAAGGAGCACTTCTTCACTGTCATTTATTCCCGGCACTATCACCGTTCTCACCACACATCTTTTGCCTATCTCATTGAGATAGCGAAGAGTCGCCAACGTATTTCCTATACTCTGTCCTGTATATTTCAAATAGCTTTCATCGTCCCAGAATTTCAAATCCAATAAAACCATTTGTGACTTTTCGAGAACATACTTGACACTCTCGGTAAGCTCAACCGCCCCTGAGGTATCTATGGCATAGTTTACTTTTTCATCATCGAGAAGCGGCACGAGTTCTCTTATAAACTCCGCCTGAACAAGAGGTTCGCCACCCGAAAAGGTTACTCCACCATCGTCCTTAAAATAAGGCTTATATCTAATTATCTTTTTGACAAGTGCCTGTGCATCCCATTCAGATGCATTTCTCTCCCACGTATCCGGGTTATGGCAATATATACATCTTAGAGGACATCCTGCCAAAAACACCGCGCAGCGCAAGCCATCGCCGTCAACCGCAGCAAGACTTTCAAAGGAATGTACATATCCTTTCATCTTTATCCACCGCAACTACATTTTTTCGTGGAAGGTTCTTGCGATAACCTCAAGCTGCTTATCCTTGGTAAGCTTATTGAAGTTTACCGCATACCCGCTCACGCGTATGGTGAGTGACGGATAAAGCGTAGGATCGTTCATTGCGTCAACAAGCTTCTGACGGTTGAGCACATTAACGTTTAAGTGATGTGCATTCTGCGCAAAATATCCGTCGAGCACATTTGTAAGCTTTCTGACGCGATCCTCATCATCGCAACCCAAAGCCTCGGGAGTTATTGAGAACGTATTTGAAATACCGTCCATGCAGCATGAGTAATCAATCTTTGCAACCGAGTTTAAAGATGCGAGCGCACCTTCGCAATCACGTCCATGCATCGGGTTTGCACCGGGTGCGAATGCTTCACCTTTACGCCTTCCGTCAGGTGTTGCTCCGGTCTTCTTTCCGTAAACTACATTTGACGTAATAGTAAGAACAGACAGCGTATGCTTTGCGTTTCTGTACGTCTTTGTTTTGCAAAGCTCGGAATAGAAATACTCAGTCACCCATTTGGCAATATCGTCTACCCTGTCATCGTCATTTCCGTACTTCGGAAAATCGCCGCACGTTTTAAAATCAACTATTATGCCGCGCTCGTCTTTAATCGGCGTAACCTCGGCATGCTTTATCGCGCTTAAACTGTCAGTCAGAACGCTCAAGCCACTTATTCCGAATGCCATCAAGCGTTCGGGCTCAGCATCGTGCAAGGACATCATAAGTCTTTCATAAGCGTATCTGTCATGCATATAGTGGATAACGTTCATCGTGCTTACATATAGCTCTGCCATCCATGCGGCATATTTCTTGAATGCTTCCAAAACCTCATTGTATTCAAGCGGCTTCTCCTCAAACACTTTGCCTTCCGGTGCAATCTGATCACCGTATATTTCATCTCTACCGCCGTTTAGAGCCATCAAAAGGACCTTTGCAATATTGCATCTTGCGCCGAAAAACTGCATTTGCTTTCCGGTTTTCATCGCGGATACGCAACATGCTATTGAATAATCGTCGCCAAAATCGCGGCGCATTACATCATCGTTTTCATACTGAATTGAATCAGTATCAATAGAAACCTTGGCGCAGAATTTCTTAAACGCATCCGGCAAACGCTCCGACCACAAAATGGTTATATTAGGCTCCGCGCTCGGACCTAAGTTATACAAAGTCTGCAAAAATCTGTAGCAGGTTTTGGTAACCATGGTTTTGCCCTCTTCGGTCATACCTGCGAGAGAGCAGGTAACCCACACCGGGTCCCCGGCAAAAAGGTCATTGTACTCAGGTGTACGCAAATGACGTACAAGGCGCATCTTAAGAACTAAATCGTCAATAATCTCCTGAGCAGATTTTTCGTCAAGTGTCCCTTCCTTGAAATCTCGCTCTATATAAATATCTATAAACGCAGATATTCTGCCTATACTGTTAGCTGCACCGTTCTGTTCCTTAACCGCGCCCAAATATCCGAAATACAGCCACTGAACCGCTTCTTTTGCATTCTCTGCAGGACGTGATATATCACATCCGTAACCCTTTGCCATAACAACAAGCTGGTCCATAAACTCAAGCTGTTTTTCCAAATCCTCAATAAGCTGAATATTCTCCTCGGTCATACCGCGAAGGCTTACCCGCTCTTTATCTTTTCTGCGCTCTTGCATGAGGAAATCCATTCCGTAAAGCGCAATTCTGCGGTAATCTCCTATAATTCTGCCTCGCGCGTATGCATCCGGAAGCCCAGTTAAAATGCCCGCGTGGCGCGCCTTACGCATGGTATCTGTATACACGCGAAAAACACCGGTATTGTGCGTAGTTCTGAACTTAAACTCATTTTTCACCCGCTCGCCTATCTCGTATCCATATGCTTGACATGCCTGCACAGCATTTCTGTATCCCGCAAAGGGGTTGACGGCTCTTTTAAGTGGCTCATCTGTCTGCAAGCCGAGGATAATATCCTCCCCTTCCTTTATATATCCGGGCTTAAAGGTGAGTATGGAACAAACATTTTCCGTATCCACATTCAGCACACCGCCGCGCTTGGCTTCCTCGACAAGCAGCCCATCCACGCGTGTTCTCACAGAGTCTGTACGTTCTGTGGTTCCGGATAAAAACGAAGAATCACCGGAGTACGGCGTGTAATTGAGCTTTATGAAATTTGATACATCAATATCCTCATTCCAGTTTGCTTTTTTAAAACCTCTCCAGCAATTC
>JAZTXE010000006.1:0-6975 GCA_045636205.1 Eubacteriales bacterium | reverse complement strand
CGCCGCGCGTTTTCTGCCATGACCTCATCTGAATACGGTGCCTTTGCGTGGTGGTCAAAGTGCGCCCAATGCTCGGGGAGCGTGGTGGGCACCCACTCACAACCTGCAAATGCGTGCGGGAAAGCCGTGGCTTTGCCGTCGGCTACCAGGTTGCGCACTTTTTCGGTTGTCGCTTCGTCCATGTTGTCCTGGAAAAGACCCAGCCACGGGATGATGCCGTACTCGTTTGCAATATCCACCCACACGAGCGGGTTTTCAGGGTTTATCTCGCGCCATGCGCCCCATACATCGTCCACGCGCATGCCGATAAACGGGGGCATGCCCTGCATGACAAACGGCTTCTTTGCCGCCCACACGATTGAGCGCCATACAAGGTCGTCCATGCCGTGGACAGGGCCTAACACCTCGTGGCTCATCCAGCCGCAGTCCTGCCAGAGCACGATTTTGCCGCCGCGCGTATCGTCAACCTCAAGAAGCGGGATACCGTCCGCGGTTACCAGCACGCGGCCTGCCTTAAGGCTCATGCCGCACATAATCTCATGCGTCTTATAGAGCGGGATTTTCTCACCGTTCTCGTGAAGCTCTGATATGTAGTGCTTACAGTCGAGGAAGTTTATATTCCCCGCCTGACCGTCATGCCCCTGCTTGAGCCAGCTCTCGGGCATGGCGTTTGAGTTAAAGCACACAAGGCCGACACCGTCATTCTTAATCGCATCCACCGCCGCGGAGGAGAGCTTTACACCCGCGTGCGCGACTAAAATCAGCGCGCAGTCGGGAAGGTTATCACCCTCAACCTCAGTGTACGGAAAGCCGAAATGGTCAAGGTACGGCTTTATGAATTTAACGTAATTTTCATAGTCGGGAATATGCGGTGCGACAAGTACCGCAATGCCGCGGTTTTGCATAAAAATCACCTCGTTGGAAATTTTATCGGTATAGATATTATTTTAAAGCATTTTTTCGGTTTTGCAAGTGTATTTTTGTGCAACATTTGACCATTATTAATCTCATGTGGTAAAATAATGGATATTGATCAGATGAGTTAAACATATAAGGAAGGGAACAAAAGATGGATTTTTTTGATACAGTCAAAACCCTGTGCGAGATACCGTCCGCGTCAGGCTTTGAAGTCGGTGCTGCGGATACCGTAGAGGCACTCATGAAAAACGCAGGTCTTAAAGTCGAGCGCGACGTGATGGGAAACGTATACGGTCACCGCGCATGCGGTATTGAGGGTGCGCCCACCGTAATGCTTGACGCGCATTTTGACGAGATAGGCCTCATTGTCACCGACCACAAGGACGGCTTTTTAAAGTTTGATACATTAGGCGGGGTGGACCCGCGCGTTCTTCCCGCACGCGAGGTTATCATACTCTCCGACCCGCAGATTTCAGGTGTAATCACCTGCCTGCCGCCGCATGTGCTCTCCGAGTCTGAGATGGAGGAGGCATTTGCGCGCGAGAAATTATACGTGGATGCGGGGCTTTCCGAGGATGAGGCAAAGAGCCTTGTACCCGCAGGCACGCCGATGGTCTTTAAGTCGGACATTTGTCGGCTTGAGAACCGTTTAATCTGCGGCAGAGCAATGGACGACCGCGCAGGGCTTGCGTCACTTCTCCGCGCGATAGAGCTTTTAAGGGACGATGAGCTATCGGTTGATATTACCCTGTGCGCGAGTGTTCAGGAGGAGGTCGGCTGCCGCGGTGCGACGACCGCGAGCTACAACATAAACCCGAAGTACGCGCTTGCGGTGGACGTAACCCACGGCACGACGCCGGACTCGGGCAAGGCGCTGACGTTTGATTTAAAGAGCGGTACGTCAATCGGCGTGGGTCCGAACTTTGACCGCCGCCTGTCCGACATGCTCATAAGCCTTGCAAAGGAGCATAATATTGACTATACGGTTGAGGTGTGCGCGGGTGAGAGCGGCACGGACGCGTGGCCGATTCAGGTATCCCGAAATGGGATAGCCACCGCACTTCTCTCCATCCCGCTTCGGTATATGCACACGCCGTGCGAGGTGCTTGCAGAGCATGACTTAGATGCTACCGCGCGGCTTGCCGCGGAGTTCTGCCGAAAAGTATCCGAAAAGGAGCGTGAATGCAATGCTTAAATATTTAGAGGCGCTTTGTGCGCTTGACGGTGTGTCAGGCTGGGAGGACGATGTGCGCGGGTACATCGAGGAGAAGGCAAAGCCACATGCGGATGAGCTTTATACGGACGTGATGGGAAACCTGTTTGTATTTAAAAAGGGCAAAAAGGCGCGCGAAAAGAGCCTTATGGTCTGCGCGCATATGGACGAAATAGGACTTATAATCCGTGATATTGACGATAAGGGTTATCTTAAATTCTCATTCGTCGGCGGGGTGGACCGCCGCGTTGCGATTGGAAAGCGTGTTACGGTGGGTGAGCGCAAAATTGCGGGTGTAATCGGCGTTAAGGCGGTGCATCTTACCACCAAGGACGAGCGCAAGAAGGTGCCTAAATGCGAGGATTTGTTTATCGACATCGGCGCAGACTCCAAGGAGAGTGCGCTCTCACTTGTTTCTATAGGTGAGCGTGCGGTGTTTGTATCGGATGTCTGCTATATGGGGAAAAATATAAAAGCTCGCGCACTCGATGACCGCATCGGCTGTGCGGTGATGCTAAAGCTAATCGAGGAAGAGCTTGAGTATGATACGCATTTCGTCTTTACGGTTCAGGAGGAGGTCGGACTGCGCGGTGCGACGGTTGCCGCCGCGCGTGTTAATCCGGACTTCGCGCTGGTAATCGAGTCAACCACCGCCGCGGACCTGCCCGGAGTAGACGGTGCGGATAAGATTTGCACGCTCTCGGGCGGTGCGGTAATCGGTATGATGGACCGCTCGACTATATATGACCGTGACATGGCGCGCACTTTAAAGGCGATAGCCGATGAAAATAATATCTCGTGGCAGCAGAAGACGGTAATCGCAGGCGGAACCGATGCGGGTATTATCCATAAATCATGCGGGGGTATACCCACCGCGTCAATCTCCGCGCCTGTACGGTATATCCACTCGCCCGCGTGCGTGACAAGCCTTTCAGCGCTCGACGCGGTAATGGACCTTGCAAGACGGTTTGTAAACCGCGAAACGATGTACAGATAAATTTTGACGTAGGGGTAGAAAGTGAAAGAATACAACAGAGAAAACATCCCTCTTGCAAAAGAATTAAGAAAAAACATGACACCTTGGGAGCGAAAACTGTGGTATGAATTTTTAAGGAATTATCCCATGCGCTTTCAAAGGCAAAAAGCTATCGGCAATTACATTGCGGATTTTTATTGTGCAAAGGCGGGACTGGTGATTGAACTTGACGGCGGAAGCCACTACACTGCCGAGCAAAGTGACAAGGATAAACTCCGCACAAAAGAATTAGAAGCTATGAATTTAAAAGTGCTGCGAATTTGCAATTTGGATATTGACAACAATTTTAGTGGTGTATGCGAATACATTGATTTTACCGTTAAAAATCTCTCCCTCAGTCAGCTTCGCCGACAGCTCCCTCATCAGAGGGAGCCTTAAAATGCTGTAAAAAAAGCCTCCCTCTGATGAGGGAGGTGGCAGCCGTGAGGCTGACGGAGGGAGAGAATATAAGAGACTACCCCTCGGTCTCGCATTCGCTCAATAACAAAACAACACCTTGGGTTTTTATTCCCAGGGTGTTGTTTTGTTGTATCAAGAAAACTATCGGCATTGCGCGCAGTCATGCTTACAGCGCGTTTACAAGCTCTTTGAAATGCTCGCCGCGCGCGGCGAAGTTTACGTATAAATCAAAGGACGCGCACGCGGGTGAGAGGGTTACAATGTCGCCGCTTACTGCATACTTTGCAGCCGTCATGACCGCCTCATCCATGGTTTTTACCTCGTGTATCGGCATGCTCTCCTGCGAGTACCCGTCCGCTTTTTCGACCGCCGCGCGAATTTTAGGCGTGGTCTTGCCGACCAGGATAAGCCGCTTTACGTACTTTACCGCCTCGGGGCCTAATACGTCAAACGGTATCTCCTTGTCATACCCGCCGGCAATCAGGATTACCTTGGTGTTAAGCGCGCGAAGCCCGGCAATCGTGCGTGACGGGCTTGACGCGATAGAGTCATTGTAATACCGTACTCCGTCCTTTTCGCGCACAAGCTCCATGCGGTGGACAACGCCTGCAAACTCACCCGCCACGCGGCGCACAACCTCATCGGGCACAATATCTCCGACTGCGGCAATCGCCGCCATGTAGTTTTCTACGTTGTGCATACCCGGGATTTTTATCCCCGCGCAGTCGAGGATTTTTCTCCCGCCGCGTATAATCTCGCCGTCGCGGCAGTATACGCCGTTGGGGAGCACTTCACGGCGCGAGAAGAGCGTGCAGTCCTCCCCGACCTCGCGAGAGAGGGCGCGCGTTACGTCATTGTCCGCGTTTAATACCACGCGTCCGCCCTCGGGGCGTGACAGGTAAATATTGCGCTTGGCATCCGTGTACTCCTGCATGGACGTGTGCACATCCAGGTGATTTGGAGCCAGGTTTGTTATAACCGCAATCTCAGGTGAGCGCGTCATCGTCATAAGCTGGAAGGATGAGAGCTCGAGCACCGCCCAGTCATCCTCGCGCATATCGCCCGCGCGGTCTAAAAGCGGAGTGCCGATGTTTCCGCCTATGTAGCAGGTCTTGCCCGCAGCCTTTAAAAGCTCATAGATTACGGTGGTGGTCGTCGTCTTGCCGTCACTTCCCGTAACGCCTATGATATGCGCAGGGCATACGTGCATGAAGACATCCATCTCCGAGGTTATGACGCTTCCGCGCACGCGCGCGGCTTCAAGCTCGGGCATATCCGGGCGCATACCCGGGGTTTTGAATATAAGCTCGTGGTCAAGCCCCTTTAAATAGTCCTCACCCGTACAAAACTCGGCACCGCGGGCTTTAAATTCATCGCGCAGAGCCGCATCGAGCTCTGCGTATTCTTTTTTATCGCAAACCGTCACCTGCGCGCCCGCATCGAGGAGCAGGCGAATGAGCGGCGTGTTTGACACACCCATACCCGCGACCGCTATTCTCTTTCCGCGCACATATTCAAGAAATTTTGAAAATTTACTTGCCATACTGTCTCACCGCATCCTTTTAATTTATATAATAACCGAATGTAGAGGGTAACGTTTGCGAGCACTGCCGTCGCACCCACGTGCCACCTCATCCACCGCTAACGCGGTCCCCCTTCCCCTACATAGGGGAAGGCATTTTTTCTATACTATTATACTCCATAACACATATGAGTGCAAACACCTATTTGCATCTTATGCCTTAAAATGGTAAAATATATTGATACTATGTACGGGAGTGTACGGCTTATGCCTCTTTCAAAAAACGAAATTTATACGGTTAAAATAAACGGCTATACCGCCGAGGGCGCGGGTGTCGCGCGTATAGACGGTCAGGTGGTGTTTATCCCGGGTGCGCTTGAGGGCGAGGAAATCAGGGTAAAGATAATAAAGGCTACAAAGTCCCTGTGCTACGGCAAGGTTGAGGAAATCCTCACCCGATCGCCGGAGCGGGTTTTGCCCGCATGCCCGGCTTTCCCGAAATGCGGCGGCTGTGACCTGTGGCACATGAGCCGCGCGGAGGAGCTTCGGCTGAAAACCCGCCGTGTTCACGATGCACTCTGCCGTATCGGCGCATTTGAAAACCCGCCGATGGAGCCGATAATCGCGGAGGATGAGCGCGGACGCTACCGCAACAAGTGTATGTTCCCGGTATCTTTCCGTGACGGTCAGATTATAAGCGGCTTTTTCCGCCACCACAGTCATGACATTGTAGTAGCCCCCGACTGCCTTATCCAGAAGGAGCGCGCGAATGAAATCCGTGACGTTGTGTGCACTCTCGCACCCAAGTACGGCATAAGTGCGTATGACGAGCAAGGCGGCAAGGGCATTTTAAGAAATATATATCTGCGTTGCGGGGATGCGGGCGATATGCTCTGCCTTGTAGTGACAGAAAAGCCAAAGCGCATCGAAGAGCTTGCAAAAGAACTTGCAGAGCGCATTCCGAGCCTTAAAAACATAAGCGTTAACATAAACAGAACCCGCGGGAACACTCTGCTGGGTGACAAGATAATCCCGATAATCGGGGATGTAAACTGGCAGGATACACTGTGCTCTCTTACCTTCCGCATTTCACCGCTCGCGTTTTATCAGGTAAACCGCGCGCAAGCGGAGCGTCTTTATAAAAAAGCCATTGAGTATGCAGAGCTTTCTCCCTCGACCTTCGCGGTGGATTTATACTGCGGCGCGGGAACGATTACCTTAAACTTAGCCAAAAAATGTGCGCGCGTGCTGGGTATCGAGGTAGTGCCCGAGGCGATTGAGGACGCGCGCGAGAATGCGCGCTTAAACGGCATAGAAAACGCGGAATTTATATGCTCAGACGCGGGAGATGCCGCAGCGCACCTTGCAGAGCAGGGCGAAGCTCCCGATGTAATTGTGGTGGACCCGCCGCGCAAGGGCATGGATACACAAGGGCTTGAGGCGATGGTTAAAATGTCACCTGAGCGGATTGTCTACGTCTCATGTGACGTGGCGACGCTCGCGCGCGATTTGAAATTCCTGTGCCAGAACGGTTATACCCTGACCGCGGTATGCCCTGTCGATATGTTCCCCGCGACGCGGCATGTTGAGTGCGTCGTGCAGCTGCGCCGAAATTAAAAAAGCCTTCTACTTTGTATGGGAGGGCCTCCGTGCCATCCCGCCCGCAGCGAGACTGATGAGGTGAAAAGTAAATTCTATGCACCCACGTCACGTCTGCCATCCATAGGCTCCCTCTGATGAGGGAGCTGTCAGCGAAGCTGACTGAGGGAGAGATCTTTACACCCCGTCAGCCTCACCTCATCCACCGCTTACGCGGTCCCCCTTCCCCTGTGAGGGGAAGGCTAATAAGGCTTCTCCTTGACGGAGAAGCTGTCGAGCGTCAGCGAG
>JAZTXE010000005.1:0-39290 GCA_045636205.1 Eubacteriales bacterium | reverse complement strand
CCTGTTGCTCCGGTAGGACCTGTAGCACCGTCGGCACCTGTAGCACCAGTTGCGCCTGTTGCTCCGGTAGGACCTGTAGCACCGTCGGCACCGGTAGCGCCGGTAGCACCGGTTTCACCGATAGGACCTTGGGCACCCATCGGACCTACGGGGCCGGGTTCACCTTGAGGACCCACAGGACCTTGCGGACCGCGCGGGCCTATAGGTCCTGTGCAGCAATACTGGACCGGTGGATGGGGACAATTGGAATTTTCAAATCCGCTGCCTGCAAAATTAGCACAGTTATAGTGTCTCATTTATGCACAAACCTCCATTGCTTAATATAAGAGTTATATTATTACTCCAATTCATTTTATGTACGAGGGTAATAACTTGTGAATGAAAAATATTAAAAATACTAAAGTGTGGTTTCGGATATGAGTAAAAAAGAAGTATTAAAGCGGTACGTATTGTTTGTCATAAGTTTATTTTTCATCGCGCTTGGAATTGCGTTTACAAAGAAAAGTATGCTGGGGGTTTCTCCGATTTCGTCGGTACCTAATGTGCTAAGTTGCAAATTTACCGGAATATCGTTGGGGACATGGCTTATATTATGGAATTTTGCAATGATAGTTGCACAGGTTCTCATTTTAAGAAAGGATTTCGAATTTGTTCAACTTTTGCAGATTCCGCTCTCGCTTGTTTTCGGATATTTTACGGATTTTGGGATGTGGTGTCTTTCGGGTATTGACGTAAACTCGTACATAATGCAACTTGTGATGGTCATTATAGGTGTTATTGTTTTAGGTTTAGGTGTTGCGCTTTCGGTGATTGCAAATGTTGTAATGAACTCGGGTGAAGCGTTTGTAAAGACGGTTGCGGATAAGTTGGGGAAGAAATTTGGCAATGTAAAGATTGTGGTTGATGTGGCAAATGTGAGTCTTTCAATAATATTATCACTTGTGTTTTTCGACGGAAAGATTGTCGGAGCGCGTGAGGGAACATTGATAACCGCGGTTTTTACCGGAATGGTTGTAAAAGTTATTACGCGGATGCTATCTGCACCTATAAACAAATTTGTGACAAAATAAATTAAAAGTCTGTTCCTGATAGGGAACAGACTTTTTGTACGGATTATAAGTTTTCAATTTTGTCAGCCGCTTCGTTAAACCATTCAGCGTCAAAGAGTTCGAGTGAACCCTTATCGCAAAGACTTGCAAGCTGCGGGTCAATCGGGATTTTTGCGAGTACCGGGAGATTGAATTCGCGGCTGATTTCATCTATATGGCTTTCACCAAAAATACTGATTTTCTTCGAACAATCCGGGCACTCAAGGTAGCTCATGTTCTCTACAAGACCTAAAATCGGAATGTTCATCATCTTCGCCATGTTAACCGCTTTTGAAACTATCATGCTGACAAGCTCCTGCGGAGATGCGACGACAACTATACCGTCAACCGGTAGGGATTGGAATACGGTGAGCGGTACATCACCGGTACCGGGAGGCATATCGACGAACATATAGTCAACGTCTTTCCATATAACATCCGTCCAGAACTGCTTTACGGTTCCTGCGATAACCGGACCGCGCCAAACAACCGGCTGCTTCTCATCCTCAAGCAGAAGGTTTACGGACATAACGTCAATTCCGGTTTTGGTAGTGACCGGCAAAATTGCATTTCCAGATGCGACTGCGCGGTCGTGAAGACCGAAAATCTGAGGGATAGAGGGACCGGTTATATCCGCATCCAAAATAGCGGTTTTCTTGCCGCGACGGTTTAAAAGAACCGCAAGCAGAGAAGTTACCAGGGATTTACCTACACCGCCCTTGCCGCTTACTACGCCTATAACGCGGCGAATGTTGCTTAATTCATGGGGGGCTTCACGAAAATCAGCAGGGGACTGCTGACGTGACGAACAGTTAGCAGAGCATGATCCGCAATCATGGCTGCAAGATTGATTTTCTGACATTACAATACAGCTCCTTTGTATATATTTGTATAATGTTATTTTTAACTAACAAAACATATCTATTCTAATCAATTTGACATTGATTGTCAAGCTGTCTCTTATTTATAGAGATTTTGCTAAAAATGTATCTTTATAGCGTTTGCGTAAATTGGAATATGCGCGTTTAGCGCAAGCAGGATTATCAAAAATACCAAATACAGTACTTCCGCTTCCGCTCATTATAGAGCCGAGAGCGCCGGCATCGAGCATGGTTTTTTCAATTTCTGATATATCCGATTTTGATGCTGAGACTACAGGCTCGAGCACATTGTACATATGCGAGGCTATATTTTTGAGGTTACCATCGCTTAAGGCATTTAACATGGCTTCGGTATCCGGATGGTGCGGAATTTCGGTCTCATCAAGCTCGGAGAATACTTTTGGGGTGGACATTCCGTAACCCGGCTTGCAGAGAACTATATCACATTCAGGCAGACGCGGAAGAGGGGAAAGTTTTTCGCCAACGCCGCATGCGAGCATTGTGTTGCCACATAAGCAGTACGGGACATCTGCGCCTATTTTGACACCTATTTTACACAGTTCATCCAAGCTTAAGTTGGTCTCGCACAACTCATTAAGTGCTGAAAGAACAGCCGCACCATCAGAACTTCCGCCGGCAAGGCCTGCAGACACCGGGATTCGCTTTTCCATGGCGATATTTATCCCGCCGACTGATGAGGAGAGACCGGCTTCGTCTAAAAACAGCTTTGCAGCTTTGTAAGCTATATTTCTCTCATCGCAGGGTAGATAGCCTAAGTTTGATATAACCTGTATACCATCCCATGGGCAGCCGATGCGCACAGCAACGGTATCGCAAAGCGACACTTGTTGCATTACCATGCAAAGCTCGTGGTATCCGTCATCGCGTGTGCCGAGTACATCCAATGTTAAGTTGATTTTAGCGTATGCTTTCTTAAAACAATGCTTCATTTGTAAAAACCTCAAATCTTATGTGCGATGGATTCCCAGGTCTTCAAGAAAATGCTCAATTCGCGCGAGTGCTTCGGCGAGGTCGCGCATGGAGCAGGCGTAACAGCAGCGAACGAAACCCTCACCACATTCGCCGAATGCGTTTCCGGGGATTACAGCGACCTTATGTGTGTTTATAAGACGCTCGCAGAATTCTTCGGAGGAAAGCCCGGTTTTTTCAATGGATGGGAAAATATAGAACGCGCCTTGCGGTTCAAAGCAGGTAAGACCTAAGCTGTTTAAGCGGTCGCACACAAATCTGCGACGACGGTCATACTCCTCGCGCATTTCACGTATGTCATTATCACCGTTTTTCATTGCCTCAATCGCTGCAAACTGCGCGGTGGTTGGAGCGGACATAATCGCGTACTGATGAATTTTAACCATTGTTCCCATTAGCTCTTTCGGAGCACATGCATATCCCAATCGCCAACCGGTCATTGCATAAGCCTTTGAAAAGCCATTTACGACAACCGTGCGTTCGTGCATGCCGGGGATTGAAGCGGGGGAGACATGGTGTGCATCATATGTAAGTTCAGCGTAAATTTCATCGGACAGTACTATTAAATCATGCTTTATGACAACTTCAGCAATCGCTTCAAGCTGCTCACGCGGCATTATTGCACCTGTCGGATTGCAGGGATAAGGCAAAACCAGAAGTTTGGATTTTGGAGTGATTGCCGCTTCTAAATTCTCCGGCGTCAGGCGGAATTTATCCTCTTTATACGTGGGAATAGGAACCGGAGTGCCGCCGGCTAAGACGGTAATCGGGTCATAGCATACAAAGGACGGCTCGGGGATGAGAACTTCGTCGCCAGGTTCAATAAGTGCGCGTACCGTCAGGTCTATCGCCTCACTACCGCCGACGGTTACCAGAATTTCATCTTTTGGGGAATAGGAGAGACCGAAACGGCGGTTTAAGTATTTGGAGATTTCACCGCGAAGTTCGGTAAGTCCTGCGTTGGGGGTATAGTAGGTGTATCCTTTTTCAAGAGAATATCCTCCTGCGTCACGTATATGCCAGGGGGTTACGAAATCAGGCTCGCCTATGCCCAGAGAGATTACACCCTCGGTGCCCTCAACTAAATCGAAGAATTTGCGTATACCCGAAGGCTTTATGTTTTTTAACCGTGAGGATAGTTTTTCATCGTAATTAATCATTTCTATCACGCTGCCTTTCTATTAGAGAATCTGAATACGTTCCTGAGGAGCGTGATCTTTTGAAAACAGAACACCGGCATCCTTGAATTTTTTTAAAACGAAATGTGTGGAAGTTGCATTGACTGCATCCAGCGGAGCTAATTTTTCGGCGACGAACAGAGCCACTTGCTTTAGTGTTTTTCCTTTTATTATCGCAGTAAGGTCGAATCCGCCGGACATCAGATAAACGCTCTCAACTTCCGAGTATTGACAAATGCGCTGAGCAACGCGCTCGAAGCCTTGGCCACGCTGAGGTGTGACTTTGATTTCTATAAGAGCGGTGGCTGCTTCGCATTCGGTTTTGTCCCAGTCTATTATTGCACGGTATCCGAGGATGACACCGTTTTCCTCAAATTCACGGATGAGGCGGCGGACCTCTTCTTCATTTGCATTTACCATGCTTGCTATTTGCTCTGCTGTGAGCGTACAGTCTTTTTCTAAAAGTTCAAGTATTTCCTTTTTCATATAAAAAACTCCTTTATTGGGGTATGAGAACCGATATGGGTTCCCTGTTTACAAAATAAGTATAATGCGTAAAGCCGCATTTCCCTAAAAGTTCAAATGCTTCCTTGAAGCCGCTTCCTACATCTGAGGAAATATGAGCATCGCTCCCGATGGTTATGTGCTCACCGCCGAAGCTAAGAAACGTTTCAAGAATCCAACTTTCCATGGCAAGTGCGCCCTTTTTTCTCAGACTTGAGGTGTTTATTTCCAAGGCTAGCTTTTTTTCTGCAACGCGTTTTAGAATTTTTTCTACATCTGCTCGGAATTCAAGGTAGTTTGGTCTACCGTCAAAGCAGTGGTACAGTAGACGGGTGATATAGTCTAAGTGCCCCAATGTCTGATAACCCTCAAAATCAAGCATTTTTAGTGTTTCTTCAAAGTATATATTCATGTGTTCTCTGTAGTTTTCGCGCGTGTAGGTCACGTCATACAGGTCTATGTTGCCCGGGAAAAAGTGCATCGAACCTATAACATAGTCAAAATCAAAGCTTGTGAGTATCTCCTTTGAGTATTGCGGGTTCATATGTGGCTGACCGAGCTCGCACCCGCGCAGAAGAGTAAGCGATGGGGAATGGTTGCGTGCTGCATCGTTGATGGCTTTTACGGAAAGGGCGCACCGTTCTTTTTCTTTTAAATTGAGCGGGACACCGGAGAGAGCTTCTGCGTGGTCGGTTACGGCGAGGACATTTACGCCGTTTGCGATTGCATTACGGCACAGAACGTCTACGCTGTCATACCCGTCAAAGGAGTACATAGAGTGAGTATGCGTATCACATATCATAATCCCAACTCCTTTCTTCGGGGATGTCTTGGAAAATATCCTCGGTGAGCGTTTCGGGGCAAATATCCTCGTCGTTGCGTGACGGCAGCATGTATACAAATGATGCAATCATTGAAGTGAATGGGATGGTAAATAAAATTGCAATGCTACCAACCAGGGTTTGGAGTATTTCAACGACTATCATTTCCTTGTTAAGAAGCTCTATAAGATTGTTGTTATAAGCAATTAAAAGAAGGACGACCGAGAGAGAACTGCCTATGTAGGCGAGAACCAGTGTGTTTGACATTGTTCCCATCATATCTTTTCCGATTTCCATGCCAGAATGCATGAGGAGCTTGAAAGAGGGAGCCTCGGCTTTGTGCCTGAGCTCATAAAGTGCGGATGCGATGGACATCGCAACGTCCATAATAGCGCCTAATGCACCCAGAATAATAGCTGCGAAAATTATCGCTTTTAGATTTATCGGTGAGGCAGTGTCAAGAAACGTTAGGTACACGGTGTTCTCGTCCATCATGCCCGTGAGCTTTAGGATTTTATCCATAGCTACGGTTAAGAGTGCAGCTAAAAGAACACCGCTTGCACAGCCTATCATGGATACCAAAGTTTTTCTGTCCGGGCCGTTTACTACCAGGAGAGTCATAACTATCATGAAAATTGCGACTATTGATGACCAGAGATAAATGTTATAGCCCGAGAGAATTGATGGAATGAAGACGATAAACACCGCAAGTACGGTGAAAACGAGCGCGATTATCGTGTTAAACCCCTTTTTACGGCCAAACAGAAGAAGAAACAGGAAAAAGACAATGCCGAGTATCAATAATGCGTCGGTTCGTATATATTCGCCGAAGGTCCACGGAATGTCACCGGTGCTGCTTTCGTCATAGTATAAAACTATTTTGTCACCGACTTCCACTTCCTTTGCAGTGTTTGCCATGAAAGAGTCGTTTGTCTGATTTGCAGTGTAGATTTCTCCTTTATCCTCGCCGGAGAGAACTTTGGCGGTGAATGTGATGCTGACACTGTCAACAGTTGTCACACCGTCCATACTGTAAGAGTCACTGTTGCGCTCGGATATTTCAATTACACGTGCGCGCACGCTCTCCGGAAGACCTTTGTCCTGAGGCTCGGTAAACCATGTACCGCTGCAGGCGATTTTGTTTCCAATGATAATAAAAAGGATTGAAAATACAATTGTCAATATGTATACGGTCGTATTCAGATGTTTTTTGCTGAATATATTTTTAAGCTTATCCATTCAATGACCTCCATGAAATTTTGCTTATAATAATATAGTATAACACATATAAAAAAAATACAAAAGACATAGTCAATTATTTTATTCATTAAAATAATATTTGGGTTTTGCCAAAATTTTAACAGAAAAGAATGTACAAATCTAAAAATGTGGTGTATAATAAGAATCCAAAGGGCAAATTAAATTTTTATTGAGGTGGAAAAATGAACGCTATTGAACAAAAGACAATCAATACTATTCGCACACTGTCTGCGGATATGGTGCAACAGGCAAAGTCCGGTCATCCGGGTCTGCCGCTCGGCGTAGCTCCGATGGCATATGCTATTTGGGCAAAGCAGCTCAAGCACAGTCCTAAGAATCCCGCTTGGGCAGACAGAGACCGTTTCATCCTTTCAGCAGGTCACGGCTCATCTTTGATGTACAGCTTGTTGCATCTGTTCGACTACGGCCTGTCACTTGAGGATTTGAAGAATTTCCGTCAGCAGGATAGCCTTACTCCGGGACATCCCGAGTATCGCCATACTACCGGCATTGAAATTACCACAGGACCGCTGGGTCAGGGTATTGCAAATGCGGTTGGCTTTGCAATGGCAGAAGCTCATCTGGCGGCTAAATTCAACCGTCCGGGATATGACATTGTTGACCATTATACATATGCTCTCTGTGGTGACGGTTGCATGATGGAGGGTATCTCCGGTGAGGCGGCTTCTCTTGCAGGAACACTGGGGCTCGGAAAGCTTATTGTTATATATGATTCGAACTCTATTACAATTGAGGGAAATACCGATATTGCATTCTGCGAGGATGTTTGCAAGCGCTATGAGTCATACGGCTGGCAGACTATTTGCGTAGAGGATGGCAACGATGTTGACGCTATCTGTGCGGCGATTGATGCGGCAAAAGCCGAGTCTTCAAAGCCGACTCTTATTAAGATTACAACCGTTATCGGCTACGGTTCACCCAATGCGGGAACCGCAAAGGTTCACGGCGAGCCTCTGGGTGAGGATAACCTCAAGGCTCTTAAAGAGACTTTGGGTATGCCGGCTGAGAGCTTTGCAGTATGTGATGAAGTACGCGCTCATATGAAGGATGTTGTTGACGGACTTAACGAGAACGAGGATGCATGGCTTGAGAAGTTTGCAGCTTATGAAAAGGCAGAGCCTGAGCTTGCAGCTGAGTGGAAAAAATGGATGTCCGGCGATGTTGATATGGCAGCGCTTGATTCTGACGAATTCTGGAGCTTTGACGATAAGCCCATGGCTACCCGTGCAACCTCAGGTGAGGTTCTCAACCGTCTTGCAAAGATTATTCCGAATCTGTTCGGCGGTTCTGCTGACCTTGCACCGTCCAACAAGAGCTACATGAACGGCATGGGTGATTTCTCAAAGACCGATTATGCAGGAAGCAACCTGCACTTTGGTGTGCGTGAGCATGCAATGGGTGCAATCTGTAACGCTATGGCAGCACACGGCGGTGTTATCCCGTACTGCGCTACTTTCTTCGTATTCTCCGATTATCTTAAACCGGCTATGCGCTTGGCAGCTCTTATGGGACTTCCGGTTGCGTACATCTTTACTCATGACAGCATTGGCGTCGGTGAGGACGGTCCTACACATCAGCCGATTGAGCAGTTGGCTGCTATGCGTTCAATCCCCGGATTTATTGACTTCCGTCCTGCTGACGGTAAGGAGACCGCAGCGGGCTGGTATTACGCTGTTACCAACAAGGAGCATCCGGTTGCACTTGCACTGACTCGTCAAAACCTGCCGCAATATGCAGAGACCGGAAAAGCTGCTCTCAAGGGTGGATATATCCTTATCGATTCCGAAAAGGCTAACCCGGATATTATTCTTATGGCATCCGGTTCTGAGGTTGAGCTTGTTTATAAGGCTCATGCAGAGCTTAAGGCTGCGGGCATTGATGCACGTGTTGTAAGTATGCCGTCTATGGCACTCTTCGAGATGCAGGATAAAGCATATAAAGATAGTGTTCTTCCGGCAGGCTGCCGCACCCGCCTTGCAGTTGAAGCGGCGACTTCCTTCGGTTGGCATCGCTATGTGGGTATGGACGGAGATGTTATGTCTATTGACAACTTCGGCGCATCCGCACCTGCTGCAAAGCTGTTTGAGAAGTATGGCTTTACCGTCGAGAATGTAGTTGCACGTGCAAAGGCTTTGGTAAAATAAAAAACTTTTAAATGTATTATGGGGCATGAACTCTGAAAGGGTTCATGCCCTGCTTTAAAAGGAGGCGAGAGAGTGGTATCATTTGGGAATGACTGGGATGTGCTTTTAAAAGAGGAGTTTGAAAAAGATTATTATTTAAAATTGCGCGAGTTCCTTAAAAGCGAGTATTCAAGCACGACGGTCTATCCGCAAGCAGCGGATATTTTTAATGCACTTAAGTTTACGGCTTACCGCGATGTTAAAGTAGTTATCTTGGGACAAGACCCATACCACGGACCGAATCAAGCGCACGGTATGGCGTTCTCGGTTCAACCCGGGATAGAAGCGCCTCCGTCACTTGTAAATATGTTTAAGGAAATTAACAGAGAGTTGGGTATCCCGATTCCGACTTCGGGATGTCTTATCCCGTGGGCGAAGCAAGGGGTGCTGCTTTTAAATGCCGTACTTACCGTGCGGGCAGGGCAGGCTAATTCTCACCGCGGTCAAGGCTGGGAGAGGTTTACCGACCGTGTTATAGAGCTTTTAAACGAGCGTGACGAGCTGATAGTATTTCTCCTTTGGGGAAAGAATGCAGGGGAAAAGGAAGAGCTTATAACCAATCCAAAGCATATTATTTTCAAAGCTCCGCACCCTAGTCCGCTTTCTGCAAGCCGCGGATTTTTCGGCTGCGGGCACTTTATAAAAGCTAATCAGGAGCTTATTTTGTCAGGCCGTGACCCGATAGACTGGTCGATTTAAAAGATAGAAAAAACATGTTAAAGTAAGCAATAGGTTTAACGTGTTTTTTATTTGGTAAAAAAGTAATTGATAAGAGTTAATTTGCATGCACTTTTATTTTAACAACTATCGACAAAATATAAGCGTTCTGCTATAATTAACTAAAGTATAAAAATGTGGGCAGGAGGAAAAGAAATGCTTTCTGATATTGAAATAGCTCAGGGTGCAAAAATGCTTCCTATAACTGATATAGCTAAGAAGATTGGCGTTGATGCCGACGAGCTTGTGCCTTACGGAAAATATAAAGCAAAGATGAGTGAAGAGCTTATAAGCCGTGTGGAGAAGAATTCGGACGGCAAGCTTATCTTGGTTACTGCTATTAATCCCACGCCTGCGGGTGAGGGGAAAACAACAACTACCGTAGGTCTGGGACAAGCTATGGGACGTATTGGTAAGAATGCTATTATTGCATTGCGTGAACCGTCATTGGGACCGGTGTTTGGAGTAAAAGGCGGAGCGGCAGGTGGCGGATATGCCCAGGTTGTTCCGATGGAGGATATCAACCTTCACTTTACCGGGGATATGCACGCGATAACCAGTGCGAACAATCTGCTCTGCGCTATGGTGGACAACCATATCCAGCAGGGGAATGAATTGGGGATTGACCCGCGCAGGATTGAAATACGCCGCGTGCTTGATATGAATGACCGCGCGCTTCGAAATGTGATTGTGGGACTTGGCGGAAAAGCAAACGGGGTTGTGCGTGAGGACGGATTTATGATAACCGTTGCCAGTGAGGTTATGGCGATTTTGTGCCTTGCAAAGGATTTGGAGGACTTAAAGCGCCGCTTCGGTGAAATCCTTGTCGGCTATACTTACGATAATAATCCGGTTTTCGCAAAGGATATAAATGCACAAGGCGCGATGGCGGCTCTTATGAAAGATGCGGTTTTGCCCAACCTGGTGCAGACTCTTGAGGGAACACCCTGCATAATGCACGGCGGTCCGTTTGCAAATATCGCACATGGATGTAACTCAGTAAGAGCCACAAAGCTTGCACTTAAGCTTGCAGATTACACTATAACAGAGGCGGGATTCGGTGCAGATTTAGGTGCTGAGAAGTTTTTTGACATCAAGTGCCGCAAGGCGGGTCTTAAGCCGGATTGTGTTGTCCTTGTTGCTACTGTGCGTGCTCTTAAATATAACGGCGGTGTACCAAAGGCAGAGCTTGCAAGTGAGAATCTGGATGCGCTTAAATCCGGAATTTCAAACCTTTGCGCACATATTGAGAATTTAAAACAGTATAATGTGCCGGTGGTCGTTGCGATAAACAGATTTGCAGATGATACCGCCGCAGAGCTTGAGTTTATTGAAAACACCTGCAAAGAACTTGGTGCTGAATATGCACTCAGTGAAGTGTTTGCAAAGGGTGGAGAAGGCGGCATTGAGCTTGCCCAAAAGGTTATTGAGGTTGCAGATTCTGAAACGGCGGATTTTGCACCGTTATATGACAGCTCGCTCTCCATAAAATCCAAAATTGCGGTTATAGCCGGGAAGATATACGGCGCAAAGGGTGTATCATATTCTCCGGCTGCCGAGCGTATGATAGCAAATATCGAAAGTATGGGTTATGGTCATTTCCCGGTATGTATTGCAAAAACGCAGTACTCACTCTCCGATGATGCAAAGCTTCTCGGACGTCCTACGGACTTTGTGATAAATATCCGTCAGATAAGACTGAGTGCCGGGGCGGGATTCGTCGTCGCGCTTGCAGGTGATATTATGACCATGCCGGGGCTCCCCAAATCTCCGGCTGCTGAGCGGATTGATATAAATACAGCTGGGGAAATCAGCGGTCTGTTCTGATGCTTAAGTTTATATCATGTTCCGAAGCGGACACTGAAGCGTTAGGCGAGCGGTTGGGAGCGCGCTTTAAGGCGGGAAGTGTTGTCGCTATGTACGGTGGTATGGGGGCAGGGAAGACCGCCATGATGCGCGGAATAGCACGCGGAATGGGATTTGAAGGCAGAGTCACAAGTCCTACCTATGCTATTGTAAATGAATATCCTGCAAAGACACCTCTTTTCCATTTTGATTTATATCGTCTTTCAGATGGCGAGGAGCTATATGATATAGGTTTTGAGGAGTATCTGACGCGCGCCGGAGTTTGCGTTATAGAATGGTTTGAACGCGCAGAGCAAACTTTTTCATGGGATGTGAGAATTTCTATTTCCCAAGACATTGAGAATGCAGAATGGCGCGAAATAACAATAGAAACACGTGGGTGTATGACGGATGAAGATTTTAGCGATTGAGTCATCTGCTCTTGCGGCGTCCGTGTGCGTTGAGTGCGACGGAAAGCTTGTAGCAGAAGCTTTTCAGAATAATGGGCTTACCCATTCGAAGACGGTAATGCCAATGCTTGAAAATTTGCTTAAAACTTGCGGTGAAGAGCTTGAGGATATAGATAAGATAGCAGTTGCAGCAGGTCCGGGCTCGTTTACCGGATTGCGGATTGGTGTATCCGTGGCGAAAGGTCTTTCGTGGGCGAGCGGGATACCGGTATGCGGTGTTTCAACGCTTGAGGCGATGGCGCGTCAGGCAAGCTTCTTTGAAGGTGTTATTTGCCCGGTTATGGATGCGCGCGCAGGGCAGGTCTACAATGCAATGTTTAAGTGCAAAGACGGAGAGATAACACGCATTTGCGAGGATAGAGCGATTGCGATGAACGCTCTTTTAGAAGACCTTAAGAGGGAAGAGCGGGTTCTTCTTCTCGGTGACGGTGCCGAGATGTGCTATTGCGAGTGTGAAAAGTTCGGGATAGCTGCGGTTTTGCCGGAGAGTGCACAGCGTTTCCCGCGCGCATGCGGTGTTGCACGTGCGGCTCGGGATATGGAAGGCGTATCGCCGGAGAAACTTGAAATATATTATCTGAGACTTCCGCAGGCGGAGCGAGAACGCCTTGCAAAAATGCAAAATAAAAATTAAGTGAGGTTATTTGTGTTATGAAAATTGCAATGGGTGCAGACAGTGCAGGATTTTGTATGAAAGAAGAGCTTAAAGCTCATCTTATTGAAAACGGTTATGAAATTGTTGATTGCGGGGCTTATAATGAGGAGCGCTGTGATTATCCGAAGTTTGCAGCGAAGGTTTCTGAGAATGTTGCAAATGGAGAGTGTAAGTTCGGCATACTGGTTTGCGGAACCGGTATAGGAATGTCAATGGCGGCAAACAAGGTAAAGGGTATACGTGCGGCGGTTGTCAGCGAACATTTCAGCGCGAAATATACGCGTCTTCATAATGATGCGAATGTTCTTTGCCTTGGTGCACGCGTTATCGGTTCGGGACTTGCAACAGAACTTTGCGATTTGTTTATTTCTACACCTGCCGAGGGTGGAAGACATGCAAATCGTGTTGATATGATAATGAAGATTGAAAAAGACGGACCCGGAGCGCTTGAAGACTAATTCAGGAGGATATTAAAATGAAAAAGACAGTTATAATGGACCACCCGCTTATTCAGCATAAGCTTTCAATTATCAGGGATAAAACCACCGGGGTAAAAGAGTTCCGCGAGGTGATTTCTGAGATTGCAATGCTTATGTGCTATGAGGCTACACGTGACCTGCCGCTTAAAGAGGTTGAGATTGAAACTCCGGTAGCGGTTGCAAAAACCAAGGTTATATCCGGCAAAAAGCTTGCTATTGTACCTATACTTCGCGCAGGCTTGGGAATGGTTGACGGAATGATTGAGCTTATGCCGACCGTTAAAGTCGGACATAAAGGGCTTTACCGTGACCCGACCACTCAAGTTCCGGTAGAGTATTACTGCAAGATGCCTGAGGATATTGACGAGCGCGACGTGCTTGTTCTTGAACCTGCCCTTGCAACCGGCGGTTCTGCATGTGCAGCGATTGATGTTGTGAAGAACTATACTAAAAAGAATGTAAAGCTCATGACTATAATCGCATCTCCGCAGGGAATTGAGAAGGTGCAGCAGGCTCATCCTGACGTTGAAATATTCTGTGCAAGCGTGGATGACGGACTTACGGATGATGCTTTTATCACTCCGGGATTTGGCGACGTCGGCGGACGTATTTTCGGCACAAAATAAAGATAAATGAATTAACAAAAGGCACTCGTTTTTTTGAATGAGTGCCTTTTTGCTATCTGTTCACTTCGGGGTTATCAGTAACACCCAGTAAATAGTCAACTGAGACATTAAAGTATTTTGCTATTAATATTAGTTCGGCTATACCGGGCTCGCGTTCACCGGTTTCATATCTGCTTATTGTGTTTTGGCTCATGTTTAAATCTAATGACAGCTTTAGCTGTGATAATTTCTGCTGCTTTCTTAGTTCTTTTAATCTCATTAAATCACCCCTTGACACAATTATCCCACTTTGGTATAATATAAATATCCCGAAATGGTATATTTGTATTTTGTGTGGGGGTAGGCTTGTGAATGCGGAAAAACTTTTAGAACTTAAAAAAATGTTGGATAACGGCATCATTTCTCAAGAGGAGTTTGAGAAAGAAAAGGGAAAACTTTTGACACAAAATGATAAGAAAAAGAATAAGGGGTTTATTGCTGCGGTTGTTTGTGTTTGTGTGCTTTGTTTGATTATAATTAGTTCTAATTTCAGCACTAATGAAAAAGAAGACGCTGGTCAAGTGGTGAATGGAGAGGGGGAGGTTCTTCAAATTTTACCTGAAGAATTTTCAACTGATATACCAATAGAAATAAGCGGAAAGATTTATGATAATATAATAGGCGTTCCGGAACTGAGCTTATCTATAAAAAATAAATCGAATAAAGATATTAGTGCGATAAAAGTGTATTTTTTACCGCGTGATGTATACAACGAAGAAGTAAGAGGCATTTTTGTTACTAATGAGCTGTACACTGATAATACTATCCCGGGTGGAAAAGCTGATACTAAAACATGGCAAATGCTTGATTCGTCAATAAAATCAGGTGAGATATATGTGTACAGTGTCTATTTTGCTGACGGAACAGAGTGGGGAGATAAAGATGCTGCAGTAAGCGATATTAAGAAATATGGATATAAATTAGAGGTCAAATACTGATGATAAGAGGTGCATATGATGAAAAATAGAAGTAAGTGTTTATTTATCGCCACTACGTTGGCAACGCTATATGTTGTATATTTGTTTTCGTACTTTTTTGGAATAACAGCATCCGCAGAAGGAGCAGAGGCTGTAGGTGGTGCTATTGCAACGGCACTCGTTATGCCTCACATGATTGTATTTTTAATTGGTGCGGTATTTGGATGGTTAGGTGTATTTATTAAAAAATCTTGGGCGGCGCTTGTAGGTGCTATTTTGTATTCGGTTGGAACATTGCTGTTTTTAGCATATTTTATGTTTGGGGTGCCGATTTTGATTCTTGGTTTTATAGGATATAGCAATCAGAAAAAGATTAATAGCAGAGAATAGAATACATACTTAAGCAGCTTTTAAAAATTTACTTCACTTTGTTACATCAAAAGCGCATCAATGAAACGATGCGCTTTAATTTTTTTGCACACTACATGAAATACCGATTTTTACGAAAAAAGGTGCAATTTGTATTATTCTGGCTTTTTTGCTTGACGCAGTCGGGAAATGATGGTATATATAGTATCGGTAACTTGAGATTTATAAAATATGGAGGGCTTAAAATGGAATCTACTATTTCCTTGCTCGGTATCGTTCTTGGACTTTGCGCTTTGATTTTCTTGGCGTATAAGGGACATTCAATCATCTGGGTTGCGCCGGTGTGCGCGGTTATCGTTGCACTGATGGGCGGACTCAATATTCTCGATGCGTATCTTGGTGATTATATCAAGGGTACAGCTGATTATATCGTATCGTGGTTTCCGGCGTTCTTCCTGGGCGCAGTGTACGGAAAGCTTATGGATATGACGGGCTCGGCACGCTCGCTTGCAAATAAGCTGGTTTCGCTTATAGGACCTAAATTTGCAGTGCTTGCGGTGGTGATTCCGTGCCTTTTGATGACCTACGGCGGAATTTCGCTCTTTGTTGTTGTGTTTGTAATTTATCCGATGGGATATGCTATTTACCGCGAGGCGGATTTGCCGCGCACATTACTACCAGGCGCAATCGCTTTCGGTGCGTTCGGAATAACTATGACAGCTATTCCAGGAACCCCGCAGATTCAGAATATTATACCCACTACATATTACGGAACAACCGCTACTGCAGCTCCTCTCATGAGTATAGTTGCGGCGGTTTTGATTGCGGTACCCGGGTACATATATCTTGAATGGCGTTGCCGCAACGCGCGCAAAAAGGGTATGCACTTTGAGGAGGACCCGAAGTATATAGATAATTCTGCAAAACTTGGTGATCTTCCGTCGTGGCATTGGTTGAGCGGATTACTGCCGCTTATTGTAGTGGTTCTGATGCTCAATGTTTTGCCGGGTGTTCTGGCAGATGCAGGTATCGCAGAGTGGACTGCAAGCCAGTCTATAGTAGTTGCGCTCATCGGCGGAATACTTGTAACCTGCATTATGAATATACGTCAGTTTAAAATTTTGCTTCCGGCTATAAGCGACGGTGCAAACGGCTCGCTTGCAGCCATAATGAATACCGCATGTGCAGTAGGATTCGGCTCGGTCGTAAAAGTTGTACCTGGTTTTGCACTTCTTAAAAATGCAATGATGAATATGCCGGGTTCAATCCTCTTCTCGGAGGCGGTTGCGGTAAACGTACTTGCGGGTGCTACAGGTTCAGCATCCGGCGGTATGTCCATCGCACTTGAGGCGCTGGCTCCGCAGTATCTTGAAAAGGCAATAAGCATTGGTATGGACCCTGCTTACTTGCATAGAATTGCATCACTTGCATCCGGCGGACTTGATACACTGCCGCATAACGGCGCGGTCCTGACACTGCTCGCAGTATCAAACTGCAAGCACAAGGAATCATATATGGATGTTTGTGTTACATCTTGCATCATTCCGGTAATTGTATCTTTATTGTTGGCGTTCGTTTGGGGAGTATTTATATAAGAGGTAGAAGATGAAACAAATAATTGCTCAGACAATAGGGATAATTGCATGTACGGTAGCTGTACTCTCGTTTCAGTGTAAAAAGAATAAGCATCTGTTTTTAATGCAGGCTTTGAGCGGACTGTTGTTTTCGGTGAACTATTTTCTTATCGGAGCCATTCCGGGTATGCTGTTTAATTTGGCAAGTCTGGTGCGTGGGACACTACTTTCGAAAAACGGGAAAAAGTTATGGAAGGTCATTTTTATTAACGTATTAATGACCGTGTGTTTCGCTTATTCGGTGAGTCTTCTTGCAGGGGATTGGCTGCAAATCGCGCTCTCATTCCTGACGTTTTCGGGAATGTTTATTATGACGGTGTTTATGTATAAGGGGAATGCAAAGCATATAAGATATTTTCAGGTGGCATACGCATCTCCGTCGTGGCTTGTTTATAATGTAGTTAACTTTACACTCGGCGGTATCATATGCGAGGTTTTCAACATGGCATCTGTGGGAGTGTATTTCCTAAGGTGCAGAAACGATGCCAAAATGCAAGTGCAGGCTGCAGACGTTGATGTACAGAAGAATTGACATGATTGTAAATATTGTGTTATACTGAATAAAGAAAAGTTTTAAGGGAGTCGCAAATGCGACTCCCATTTACAATGACAGGGGATATACTAATGAAAGTGTTTGATTTTCACACACATATTTATCCGGAACGTATCGCTGAAAAAGCCGCGGTCAGTGTGCGGGAGTTTTATAATATGTCATCGGATTTAATTGGTACTTCAAAGGAATTGCTTGATGTAGGAAAGCGAGCTGGAATTGAAAAGTTTTTGATACTTCCGGTTGCAATAAGACCTGATCAAGTAAAGAACATAAATCAGTTCGTTTCGTCTGAGGTTGCAGCTCATGAGGAATACTACGGATTCGGAACCGTTCACGCGGGGATGGACGGTATATGCGATGAGGTGGAGACTATAAAAGAGCTGGGACTGCGCGGTATAAAAATGCATCCGGATACGCAGGAGTTTTCAATAGATGATGAGCGCCTGTTCCCAATGTACGATATGATACAGGGAGATATTCCGGTAATCTTCCACAGCGGGGACCCGCGATATGATTACTCGCATCCGAGGAAGATTAAGCGTATACTTGAGATGTTTCCTAAGCTTACTGTTATTGCTGCGCACTTTGGAGGGTGGTCTCTTTTTGAAGAAGCGCTTGAAAACCTAAAAGACACTGATTGCTACGTGGATGTATCCAGCAGCATGATGTTTCAAAGTCGGGAACAGACCATGTATTATATATCTCAATATGGGGTGGATAGAGTTCTCTTTGGCTCTGATTATCCGCTCGGAAATCCGGAGCGGGAATTGCAATCGTTTATGCAACTTGAGCTGTCCGACGGTGATAGGGAGAAGATACTTTATCGCAATGCAACTGAACTTCTGGGCATAAAATGGTAAATTAAAAACACCGAATCGCAAAATATGACGCGATTCGGTGTTGATTTTTTATAAAAAAGATAAAAAAATACCCTTGTAATAGTGCAAGGTGCTGAAAATTTACATATTAGTTGACATGTATAATAAAAAAATGATAAAATATAAGCTCAATAATAATGGAAAAGTAGACTATTCTTCTTTCATAGTATAACACCAGTTCCTGGTGATTACAAGCGGAAGAAAGTTGAATTATCCAACTGAGCCGTGCGTGCCACGGTTTGGGAAAGTAAACATACTTGTGTAAAATGTCGATGACAAACAACATAAACGGGAGTGATGAATTTTATGTTCAACGACGTCCAATACGGCAGAACCGTGCGAAAAAGCTATGCGCGTATTCGCGAAATCCTGGAAATGCCAAACCTCATTGAAATTCAGAAGAATTCATACAAGTGGTTTTTGGAGACAGGACTCAAAGAAGTGTTCACCGATGTTGATGCCATTACCGATTACTCGGGTAATTTAGAGCTCAGCTTTGTTGACTACACTTTGGAGGATACGCCTAAGTATTCCGTGGAGGAGTGTAAAGAGCGTGATGCGACTTATGCAGCTCCGCTCAAGGTAAAGGTTCGTTTGCGCAACAAAGAAACCGAGGAAATTAAAGAGCAGGAAATCTTCATGGGCGATTTCCCGATAATGACTCGTACAGGTACCTTTGTAATCAATGGTGCAGAACGCGTCATTGTTTCGCAGATTGTCCGTTCTCCCGGAATTTATTTTGAGGCTAAGACGGACAAGTCAGACTTTGCAATCTACAGCTCCACTGTTATTCCTTATCGTGGTGCTTGGCTTGAGTATGAAACCGATTTGAATGACGTTTTCCATATCAGAATTGACAAAAACCGCAAGCTTCCGGTTACGTCGTTTATTCGTGCGCTCGGTGTTGCAACCGATGAGCAGATTCGTGAGCTGTTTGGTGATGATGAGCGCATTGTTGCAACGCTTGAAAAGGATACTTCCAAAACTGTTGACGAAGCACTTATCGAAATCTATAAGCGCTTGCGTCCGGGCGAGCCGCCTACAATAGACGGTGCGAAGACTCTTATCAATAACCTTTTCTTCGATGCGCGCAGATATGACCTGTCAAGCGTAGGTCGTTATAAATATAATAAGAAGCTTAATATCGCTGCCCGTATTGCAGGTAAGACCCTCATGCTTCCTGTTGTTGACCCGACTACCGGCGAAATTATTGCTGACGAGGGCGAGACCCTTACTCGTGAACGTGCGCAGGAGCTTGCATCCCGCGGTGTAAATGAGGTAGTCCTTAACGTAAACGACAAGGCAGTTAAGGTCTTTGGCAACGGCATGGTTGATATGAAAGACTTCGTTTCATTTGACCCCGAAGCTGAGCTTGGAATAAAAGAGAAGGTTCGTTTCTCGGTTCTTCAGGAAATTATGGCTGAATTCTCAGGTGATGAGCTTAAGGAAAAGATTATGGAGCGCATCGATGATCTTATTCCGAAGCACATTATTATTGACGATATTTTCTCATCCATAAACTATCTCAACTGCATTGCGAACGGCGTTGGAACAACAGATGATATTGACCATCTCGGAAACCGTCGCTTGCGCTCGGTAGGTGAGCTTCTCCAGAATCAGTTCCGCATTGGCTTTGCACGCATGGAGCGTGTAATTCGTGAGCGTATGACGATTCAGGATTTGGATGTTGTCACACCTCAGTCGCTCATCAACATTCGCCCGGTAACCGCGGCGATTAAAGAATTTTTTGGGTCTTCACCGCTTAGCCAGTTTATGGATCAGACCAACCCGCTGGCAGAGATTACTCATAAGCGCCGTATGTCGGCTCTTGGTCCGGGCGGTCTGTCCCGTGAGCGCGCGAGCTTCGAGGTTCGTGACGTTCACTACAGCCACTACGGTCGTATGTGCCCGATTGAGACGCCTGAAGGTCCGAATATTGGCTTGATTTCCTACTTGTCTACATTTGCAAGAATTAACGAGTATGGATTTATCGAGGCACCTTATCGCCGTATCGACAAGGAAACCGGAAAGGTTACCGACGAGGTTCGTTACATGACGGCTGATGTTGAGGACGAGTTTATCGTTGCTCAGGCGAATGAGCCGCTTGACGAGGAAGGCCGTATCAAGGCTGAGCGTGTAACATGCCGTATGCGCGAAGAGATTATTGAGGTTGACCGCAACCGCGTTGACTATATTGACGTATCACCGCGTATGATGTTCTCAATCGCTACTTCCATGATTCCGTTCCTTGAAAACGATGACGCAAACCGTGCGCTGATGGGCTCAAACATGCAGCGTCAGGCTGTTCCGCTTCTTGTACCGGAGGCTCCGGTTGTTGCAACCGGCATGGAGCATAAAATCGCGGTTGATTCAGGCGTATGCGTGCTCGCTGAGGGTGACGGTCAGGTTACCGCGGTATCCGCAAATGAAATAGTTATCAAGCATGATGACGGTGAGACTCGCCGTTATCATTTGACGAAGTTCCTGCGCTCCAACCAGGGTACCTGTATCAATCAGCGCCCGATTGTTTTGGTTGGCGACAGGGTAAAAGACGGCGACGTTATTGCTGACGGTCCGTCTACCTGCGAGGGTGAAATTTCTCTTGGACGAAATGTTCTTGTCGGTTATATGAACTGGGAAGGCTATAACTACGAGGACGCGGTTCTTCTTAATGAACGTCTGGTTCGTGATGATATTTATTCATCAATTCATATTGAAGAATACGAAACCGAAGCACGTGATACCAAGCTCGGCTGCGAAGAGATTACGCGCGACATTCCCAATGTAGGCGAAGATGCTCTGCGTGATTTGGACGAGCGTGGAATTATCCGCATTGGCGCTGAGGTTCGCTCAGGCGATATACTCGTCGGCAAGGTAACCCCGAAGGGTGAAACCGAACTTACTGCGGAAGAGCGTTTGCTGCGTGCTATATTCGGCGAAAAGGCACGTGAGGTTCGTGATACCTCTCTGCGTGTACCGCATGGTGAGAGCGGCATTATTGTCGATGTAAAAGTGTTTACCCGCGCTAACGGCGATGAGCTCAGCCCAGGTGTAAATATGGTAGTTCGTTGCTACATTGCACGTAAGAGAAAGATTTCCATCGGTGATAAGATGGCAGGTCGCCACGGTAACAAGGGTGTTGTTTCACGCATTCTGCCGCAGGAAGACATGCCGTTCCTACCGGATGGCACTCCGCTGGATATAGTTCTTAACCCGCTGGGTGTTCCGTCACGTATGAATATCGGTCAGGTTCTCGAGGTTCACTTGGGTTACGCTGCCAAAACCATGGGCTGGAAGGTAGCTACTCCGGTGTTTGATGGCGCAAACGAGGAAGATATTGAAAATACACTCGTTAAGGCGGGCTTGAGTCCGGACGGTAAGAGTGTCCTCTATGACGGACGCACCGGTCTTCCGTTTGACAATCCGGTTACAGTCGGATATGTTTACTTCTTAAAGCTTCACCACTTGGTCGATGATAAGATTCACGCACGTTCAACCGGTCCGTATTCACTCGTAACGCAGCAGCCGTTGGGCGGTAAAGCTCAGTTTGGCGGTCAGCGTTTTGGTGAGATGGAAGTTTGGGCGCTTGAAGCATACGGCGCAGCATATACGCTTCAGGAAATCCTTACTGTTAAGTCTGACGATATTGTAGGACGTGTTAAGACCTATGAGGCGATCGTTAAAGGCCACAATGTTCCGCAACCGGGTGTTCCGGAATCATTCAAGGTTCTCGTTAAAGAGCTTCAGTCTCTGTGCCTGGATGTACGTGTTCTCAACAAGGACATGGAGGAAATTGAGCTTAAGGACGATGATGATGACGATACATTTGCCAAGTTCCATCACGATGATGAAAGCTATGTAATGGATACCGATCTCGACAGCGCCGGATATACCGTTGAGGATGAAAACGGCGAGCCGATCGACGATGAGGCAGATGACATGGATTTGGATCTTATCGATGATGCTCTGGACGAAGAGTCTTTAGACGACGCGGCATTTATGGATGACGCGGATTTGTTTGCAGACACATTGTAAACTGAAATGGAAGGAAAGGGCAGATTTTTATGAGTTATACGACCTTTGAAGCAATAAAAATCGGTTTGGCATCGCCGGATATGATTCTTGAATGGTCACACGGCGAAGTTCTCAAGCCGGAGACTATTAACTACCGCACATTAAAGCCGGAAAAGGACGGACTTTTCTGTGAGCGCATCTTTGGCCCGATGAAGGACTGGGAATGCCATTGCGGAAAGTATAAGAAGATTCGCTATAAGGGCAAAGTGTGCGACCGCTGCGGTGTTGAAGTAACCAAAGCGAAAGTTCGCCGTGAGCGCATGGGACATATAACCCTTGCAACTCCGGTATCTCATATCTGGTATTTCAAGGGCATTCCTTCGCGTATGGGCCTGATACTCGATATGTCGCCGAGAATGCTTGAAAAAGTTTTGTATTTTGCATCCTATATCGTAATCGATCCGGGCAATACTCCGCTTACCAAAAAGCAGATTTTGACCGAGAAAGAATACCGCGATCAGGTTCTTAAGTACGAGGACGATTTCCGCGCAGGCATGGGTGCAGAAGCGATATACGAACTTCTTAAAGAGTTAGACCTTGATAAGCTGAGTGAAGAGCTCCGCAACGAGCTGCGCGATGCATCGGGTCAGAAGAAACTGCGCATTATCAAGCGTTTGGAAGTAGTTGAGTCCTTCCGTGCATCCGGAAACCGCCCTGAGTGGATGATTATGACTCAGGTTCCGGTTATCCCGCCTGAACTGCGTCCTATGGTTCAGCTTGACGGCGGACGTTTCGCAACAAGTGACCTCAACGACCTCTATCGCCGCGTTATAAACCGTAACAACCGCCTTAAACGTCTGTTGGCGCTCAATGCACCTGATATTATTGTACGCAATGAAAAGCGTATGCTTCAGGGAGCGGTTGATGCACTTATCGATAACGGTCGTCGTGGCCGTCCGGTGACCGGTCCTAACAACCGTGCACTTAAGTCGCTTTCTGATTTGCTTAAGGGTAAGCAGGGGCGTTTCCGTCAGAACCTCTTGGGTAAGCGTGTTGACTATTCCGGACGTTCAGTTATCGTTGTCGGCCCTGAACTTAAGATTTATCAGTGCGGTCTGCCTAAGGAAATGGCGATTGAGCTCTTCAAACCCTTTGTAATGAAAAAGTTGGTTGAATCCAACCACGCTAATAATATAAAGAGCGCGAAGAAAATGGTTGAGCGCCAGAAGCCTGAGGTTTGGGATGCTTTGGAAACCGTTATTAAAGAGCATCCGGTTCTCTTAAACCGTGCTCCGACGCTTCACCGCCTTGGTATTCAGGCGTTTGAACCTGTACTGGTAGAAGGCAGAGCTTTAAAGCTTCATCCGCTGGTATGTACTGCATATAACGCTGACTTTGACGGCGACCAGATGGCGGTTCACGTACCGCTCTCTGCCGAGGCACAGGCTGAGGCACGATTCCTCATGCTCTCGGCTAACAACCTGCTCAAACCGCAGGACGGTCATCCGGTAACTGTTCCGTCTCAGGACATGGTTCTGGGTTCATACTACCTGACCATTGAGCGTGAAGAGGCAGGAAGCGGAAAGGTATTCCGCGATTACGACGAGGTTCTCCTCGCTCTTGATGATAAGATTATCGGAATCCATTCTCCGATAAAAATGCGTGTCACACGTGAGATTGACGGCGTTATGAAGTCAGGAATCATAAACTGTACTGCAGGGCGTCTCATATTCAATGAGCCGATTCCGCAGGATTTGGGATTTGTTGACCGCAATGATCCTGAACATGCATTTGACCTTGAGGTTTCCTTCCTTGTTACAAAGAAGGAACTCGGAAAAATTATTGAAAAGTCAATCAGCAAGCACGGCTTTACAAGAACCGCTGAGCTTCTTGATAAGCTCAAAGCTCTCGGCTTTAAGTACTCCACTCAGGGCGCTATAACCATCTCGGTTTCCGACATGGTTATTCCGAAGGAAAAGTATGAGTACATTTCAGCTACTGAGAAGCGCATTACTGATATTGAAAAGCAGTTCAAACGCGGATTTATTACCGATGACGAGCGTTACCGCTTAGTTGTTGAAGAGTGGACCAAGACCACAAAGGACGTTACCAATGCTCTTGAGAAAGCTCTTGACAAGTACAATCCGATATTCATGATGGCGCATTCCGGTGCTCGTGGTCCCATGAACCAGATTCGACAGCTCGCAGGTATGCGCGGTCTTATGGCAAACACCTCCGGTAAGACCATCGAAATCCCGATTAAGGCTAACTTCCGTGAAGGTCTGTCTGTACTTGAGTACTTTATTTCTTCTCGTGGTGCGCGTAAAGGTCTTGCTGATACCGCGCTGCGTACTGCAGACTCGGGTTACCTTACACGCCGACTGGTTGACGTTTCACAGGATGTCATCATCCGTGATATTGACTGCGGAACGCACGACGGTATTGAAGTATACGAGATTAAAGACGGTAACCAGACCATCGAGCCGTTTAGCGATCGCTTGAACGGTCGCTATCTTGCAGAGCCGCTTTACGATGCTGACGGCAACCTTGTAATGGATACTGACCGCATGATGGAGGATGCAGACGTTAAGCGTATTCTTGCTGCGGGCATTACACGTGCAAAAATCAGAAGCGTTCTCAAGTGCCGTTCACGCTACGGCGTATGTTCACACTGCTACGGCGCAAACCTCGCAACCAGCGACCCGGTAAATATCGGTGAATCTGTAGGTATTATTGCAGCTCAGTCAATTGGTGAGCCGGGTACACAGCTTACCATGCGTACCTTCCATACGGGCGGTGTCGCAGGTGGCGATATTACTCAGGGTCTGCCGCGTGTTGAAGAACTCTTCGAGGGCAGAAAGCCGAAGAAGGTTGCTATACTCAGCGAAATCTCCGGTGTAGTAAGCTTTGATGAAATTAAGAAGAATGCACCGCGTACCGTTATTGTTACCAATGAAAAAGAAGGCGATGTTCGCAATTATCCGATTCCGTTCGGCGCTGTACTCAAAGTACGCGAGGGCGATTTGGTTGAAGCGGGCAGCGAGTTGACCGAAGGTGCACTCAACCCGCATGACGTACTGCGTATTCGTGGTGTCTCTGCGGTTCAGAACTACCTGATTCAGGAAGTTCAGCGTGTTTACCGTCAGCAGGGTGTTGATATCAATGACCGCCATATCGAGGTTATTGTACGTCAGATGATGCGTAAACTGCGTGTCGATGATCCGGGTGATACTGACCTTCTCACCGGTGCAATGATTGATGTCTTTGAGTTTGAAGAAGCTAATGACAAGATCAAAGCACGTATCGAAGCAGGCGAGGAGAACCTGCGCGAAGCAACACATATTCCGATTCTCCTCGGTATTACCAAGGCATCTCTTGCGACGGATTCATTCTTGTCTGCAGCATCATTCCAGGAGACCACACGTGTCCTCACTGATGCGGCGATTAAGGGCAAAATTGACCCGTTGCTCGGCTTGAAGGAAAATGTAATCATTGGTAAGCTCATCCCGGCAGGCTCGGGAATGGAGCGTTATCGTGACTACGAAGAAACCGTATCACCGGTTTCTGAAGCCGACGTAATAGCTGAATAATTAATAAAGATGCCGGGACCGCAATATAGGTCTCGGCATCTTTCGTTAAAAAAATGACCTGTGCGGAAATAATCCGTGCAGGTCATTTTTTAGTATGTTTTATTTCGCCTCAATGTAAATCATTCGTATCATGCCACCGTCAGCTTGAACTTCGTCATAGTATGCTGCCAAATTCCAGTTTCCTGATACCGCTTCATCAATGGTGGTTTGAGTCCGAGTTCCTGAAACAACTTTATAAACGATAACGGAGGGGGAGATTCGATGTTTAACCCCGGAAGATGTTTCGAGGTATGAATAATTTAACGTATTAATCTTCTCTGATACACGTGTTAAATTCCGTATTTCCTGTAACTGCCCGTTTTTGAAATAGAATGCGGCGGGACCGTTATCTGCGCTTGCAAGCATCTCGGCTATCGTGCCTGAGCCTGAACCGGTTGTGAGCGTGTACTTGTAATTTATACCTACCGGCATGCCACCGCTGCTTACAACACTTGAGGACGTAACGTGACCGAATTGGGCGGTGTCTCCGCATACGTTTTTAAGGATAAGCCCGTCAATCGCTCCGGCTGAGTTCTTGGAATACAGAGCAACTTGTGAGCCTTTAAGGTATACACCGTTGAGTCGGTTTAACGATAGTGTCGTATAGTTTCCGTATTCGTCAATCTCTAGTATCTTTATATCCTTTGAAAGTATGGTTTTGGTGCCCCAAAGGAGTGTCTCGGAATTAATTGTACCGGATATGGAGGAGAGGGGAGACGAGGACGAATAACTGTGTGTTTTAACACTGCCGTCGCGATAGTTTATTTCAACCGCCTTTCCGAGCATTGAAGATGAGTTTGTATCGCGCTCAATTTCCACCGTGTTTCCGTTTATCAGAAGAACAGTAATATAATAGCGTGTTTCTATCACTCCGCCGCTTAGGGTTACTTGCTTGGTGTCTGCATTAGTCACAATACCTAATTGTGTCGAGTAGAGCTTATCTGCTTCATATGCATCGTAAATTTTGCCGTCCTTGTCCAGAAGCGCGGTTACTAAAGTTCCGGTTTCCAAGCCGTCTAACCCGAATGCAGTTCTTGATTTTGAGTAATCAAGGGAATATGTCTTGCCGCCGATTGTTACGGAAGATGGGTATTCTTTGTTCGGTGTAATTGCTTCAAGTATGCCTGTAGCCTTTTCTGTGTATACCCAAATCGTATTACTCTGCTTACTGTAATAAATAACATCGTATGCCTTGATTGCGCTTAAAGAGCTGTTGCTGCCGTTTATATATACAGTCGGGTTTGAAAGACCGGTAAGGCTTTCGATTGAGGTATTTAAGTAGGTGACAGGTCCGTTTACCGTGTCCTTGACAAAATCATTAAGTCTCAGCATTTCAGTTGCGCGACTGTAACCTAAGGTCTCTGCGTAAATTTTGCCGTTACTTGTTTTTCCGGTAACAGACAGTGCGTTATACAAAAGGCGTGACATATCATAACGTGAGATTATTTGTCCGCGGGTTGCGCTTATTCCATCAGTAAGCTCCAAATCATTTGCAAATGCAAGCTGACCGGTCGGATAGCTTCCAATATAGTCGCTGTCGCTATATCCCAGAACGCGGAGAATCGCGGTCACAGCTTCTTCGTAGAGAACTCCTTTGTTTGGGCGGAAACTACCGTCCGAATAGCCGTACATGAGTCCGGCTTGGGCGACTGCACTTATGTACGGAGCGCCCCAAAAAGTGTATTTAACATCCTTGAATGGAGAGGTTTTTTGAGTAGTGGAAATCGTTGCGCGATATGTGGAAGAGCTTGTAATGATTATTTTTGCAAGTGCCGCACGTGTTACATCAGTCGAACCGTAGAAATTCCCCTGTGCATTAGGTGTCATCCAACCTAAAACATTGAGGATTTTAAAAATTTCATCACTGTCAGGTGCAATTGCAGCCGATGAAGTTGGCATAATTGAGAGCATCATTGCGGCTGTAAGAAAAAATGAAATAATTCTTTTTTTCATTGTAAATCAACCCTTTCTTTATATGTTATCGGTAGAAAATTATCAGTCGTAGCGCAGGGCTTCGATTGGATTAAGCTTTGCTGCTTTTGCTGCAGGGAAGTAACCAAATGTTATTCCGATAATTACGGATACCGAAAATGCTATGCTGATTGACCCTACGGAGAAGGCCGCGCTTATACCTATCAGCTTTGCTAAAAAGAACGCGCATACGCAGCCGAAGACTATTCCCATAACACCGCCGAGTCCGCTTGTAGTGGCAGCTTCTATTATAAACTGCAGCAGAATATCACGGCGCTTGCCTCCGAGTGCCTTGCGTATACCTATTTCGCGCGTGCGCTCGGTTACGGATACAAGCATAATGTTCATAATGCCAATGCCGCCGACGAGCAAGGAAATAGCGGCGATACCTACAAGCACCAATGTGAGCATACCGGTAAGTTCATTGATTTTATCAAGAGCCTCGTCCATGCTGAACACTGAATAGACATCCTCATCCTCAAATACGGAAAACAGATAGTCTTCGATGGCAGATAACGTAGCAGCTACGTTGCTTTTATCACGTGCGTTTATTGAGTAGCTTGTGACTATTCCGTTGCGCGTAAGACGGGTGGCAGAGGTGTAGGGAATTATTATCATGTCATCCCCGGAGCCTTGTGAACTGCCTTGCTGTTCGGAAAGAACACCTACTATCGTATGACCTTCACCGTTTACCTTTATATCTTTACCTAATGGTGATGTTCCTGCAAACAGTTCGTTGGCAATATATGAACCTATAACGCATACCTTGCTTCTGGATACGGTGTCCATATAGCTTATAAATCTGCCACTTGAAAGTTCATAGCTTTTAATCTGCTGATAATCTTCGCTTACACCGTATGCGGTTGTTGAAAGATTGGTTGAGCCGTATTTTGCAAGAACGTTCGCTGTTACAGATGGTGAAACATAGCTTATCAGTTCTTTGTTTTCTGCACAAAAATCAAAAACATCGTCAGGATCTATCGGGATGTTACCTGCACGCCCGCGAAGGTTGACAGTTATAAGATTTGTTCCAAGTGACTCAAAAGAGTCGGTCATGGTATTTGAGAAACCGCCAACGATGCTTGTAAGCATAATAACCGCAGCAACACCTATTATTATGCCGAGCATTGTAAGGAATGCTCGCATTTTGCTCGCGGACATGCTCTTTAAAGCAAGGCGGAATGCCTGAGTGAATTTCATGTGAGTAACCCCGCCTGCTCAGCAGGCCCGTCATAGACGACCTTTCCGTCCTGAATGCGAATAATTCGTTTGGCTTCCGAGGCTATGCCGTTATCATGCGTTATAAGAACAATCGTGTTACCTTGATTATTCAGTTCTTTTAAGAAGTTTAGTACATCACGCCCGGTCTTGGAATCTAAAGCTCCGGTGGGTTCGTCTGCAAGGATTACGGATGGATTGCCAGCAAGTGCACGTGCGATTGAAACGCGCTGCTGCTGACCTCCTGAGAGCTGACTCGGCATATGGTGCGCACGGTCTTTGAGTCCAACGCGATCAAGAGATTCCAATGCGCGCTGTATTCTCTCATCTGCAGAGAGACCTGAGTATATGAGCGGAAGCTCTACATTTTCCAATACGTTTAATTTGGGTATCAGATTATACTGCTGGAAAATGAAGCCGAGCATTTTATTGCGTATTTCCGCCAGCTGGTTGTCTGAGAGTTCACCTACATTTTCACCATTTAATAAATATGTGCCATAGGTAGGAACATCCAATGCACCAATAATATTCATGCATGTGGACTTGCCTGAACCAGACTTTCCGACTATTGCGACAAATTCGCCTTTTTCTATGGTAAACGATACACCGTCTACTGCACGAACCTCATTTTCGCCTTCGCCTTCGTTGTAAATTTTATATATGTCTCGGAATTCTATCATCTCATACCGCCTCCGGACATACCGCCTGAGGGCATTCTGCCACCGGGCATTCCACCTGAAGGCATACCGCCCATGCCACCCATACCGCCGGGACGCATATTGCCCATGCCGGAAGAATGAGCATTTGCGATTGTCGCCATGCCTTTTCCTGTGCTTGAGGAATCTTCTTTTGCATACTTTGCGGTGATTACAAATACCTCGGCACCCTCTGTAAGTACGGAGGTTACCTCTACGTAATCCTCATTTGATTTTCCTATGCTTATGCGAATCCACACATATCCGTCAGGAGTATTCGGCATTTCTATAATTTGAACAACATCGGTGTTAAGCGCGTCCGTGCGTTTTGGCATGTCGCCTGAAGGAAACTCAGGGATATCGCCCGACGGACGTTCAGATATGTCGCCTGATTTATCTTTGCCGGACGGGGAGTCGGTCTCATTCTTTTTATCAGACTTTTTCCTGTCACGTTTTGGCATTTCCATTTTCACTGCGCCGATGCTTTTGGCATACTCTTCTCTTACCAGAACCAAATTACCGCGTGAAACTGTATTTACCGGGATTTTCAATATATCAGTTGCTTGCTCCGAAATAATATCTGCATTTACGTTCATTCCGGGAAGCAATCCTTCGTATTCCTCGATAATTACATCAACCGGATAGGTTGTAACGCCGCTGCCGGTTGTTCCTATAATGCTTACGTTGCTTATGTATCCGATAAAGCTTTGGTCGGGAAGTGCATCTGCGGTTACAACCACCTCTTGACCTACGGATATGTTTTTTATATCGAGCTCATCAATGCTCATCGTAAAGGTCACCTTTGACATATCCGCAACTATAGCCATTGTACTTTTGTTTCCGTCAAGGGCATCTCCAAGCTTTGCAGTCTTGTCAATAACCGTTCCTGTGATGGGGGAGGTTATCATGTATTCATCAAGAGCTTCTATTTTATTGTCAAGTGCCAATTCCGCATCACGAATTGAAAGCTCACTTGAACGTGCATTGGTACTTGATGAGGTGTTTATGAGCTTTAAAATAACCTCTTTTGCTTCTACTGAATCACCTGCGCCTAATGTCAGGTTGCTGACCTCGCCGGAGGTTTTTGCAACAACAGTTATTTGGTCGCCGTATTTTATTGTTCCGGCTTGGTTGCATGCGAAGTTGCCTACAACAACCGTTGCCACGTCACCGTCTTTAACCGCACCCGGATTGTGGAAGATTATTTCCACATCCGCTACAATGGCACCGGTGGACGTGGAATATGAGCCGGTAGCTATTCTCTTTACTGAACCTGCAATCGTTTCATCGGTCGTATCCAAAGTTATGTAAGCCGTCTGACCGTTGGAGATACTTTGCGCATCTTCGATGAGGAAGGGAACGGTTATGGACATTGTAACTGAATTTACGATGTCGCAAATTTTTCCGTTTGTCTGGATATTATCGCCGTTAGATACGTACATATTTGTTATTGTACCGTTTATCGGTGCAGTGACGGTTAAATTCTCAATGCTTTCAACCGTCTGCTGATATGAGAGCTGCTGTTTCTGAAGCGAAATACGCGCTTTCTCAATATCGTTTTGAGCCTCGGTGGAGTCTACCTCATATAATAAGTCCCCTTCATTGACCTGCTGACCAACGGTTATGTAATCTGCCACTACGTCGCCACGTGCGATTGAGGAAATATCGTACTGCTCAATAGGCTCTATTGTGCCGGTGCTGCTTATTACAGTGGTTATATCACCTCGCTCGACTGAGTAGGGAGTGATAATAAGCTCAGTATCTTCATTTGAAAATATCTTTTTCATGAATAAAGCTGACGCAATTATTGCCGCTAAAGCAAGGAAAATAAAAACAATCAGCTTAATCTTTTTTTTCTTGCTTTTTACTGCCGGAACAAACGTGTTTTGCATATAACAACCTCCAATATATTTTTCCTATTATATAATAGCAGATTAATATGAATTTTTTTTGAATTTAAAGTGAATTTTCACTGAATATATGAAATATATAGCCTCATGGCAATAAAAATGCCGCCCGGCCTTAAAAAATGACTGAGCGGCATGAAAAAAGCGATTATAAATCAAGCTTCATGTCTCCGTCTCGTATCTTGCCGATTTTCTTAAGCGGCAGATAGAAGAGATAGGAGAGAATAGCAGGTAAAATAAAGTGCAGGAGAAGAACGGTCAACAGAGTAGGCATATTAAATCCCATGTCCACAAACGTATTTATCTGACCTACAAGACCGCTTGTACCCATACCTGCACCTGCGGGATTATTTGTCATTTTAAACACGAGTGTGGAGACTGGACCCAAAACTGCGGATGCCAATGTGGGCGGCAGTAAAATCCAGAAGTTTTTTACGATGTTGGGGACCTGAAGCATAGAGGTGCCGATACCCTGAGCGATAAAACCGCCAAGCTTGTTCTCGCGCCAGCTTATTACTGCAAAACCGATCATCTGGGCTGAGCAACCGACGGTTGCAGCGCCCGCTGCCAAACCGCTTAAATTGAGCATTATCGCAAGTGCAGCGCTGGAGATAGGAGCGGTGAGAACCACACCCATTATCACCGATACGATGATACCCATAAAGAAGGGCTGCAGTTCAGTTGCCTGCATGATGATTTGACCGAGACCTTTCATGAGCCAGTCTACGCACGGTCCGAGCGTTTTTGAAATAAGCATACCAACTATCAAAACCACTGCGGGAGTTACGATAATATCAACCTTGGTTTCTTTTGATACTGCTTTACCTAACTCACATCCGATAGCTGCTGCAACAAATGCACCTGCGGGTCCGCCAAACTGAGCGCCGAGCATACCGGTTATTGCGCCGGAGAACATTACAAGAGGAGGTGCACCAAGGCTGTAAGAAACGGCTACACCTATTCCTGCACCCATAAGCCCTTTTGCTGTGTTACCGAGTTCCACGAGCATCGCAGAAACTGCGTTTTCACCCATGAGTTTTGCAATCTGGTCTCCAAGTGTCTGGATTATAAGACCTATAATCAAAGTGGAAAACAGGCCGATTGCCATTGAACTGAGCGCATCAATAAAATAACGCTTAACTGAAAATACAATGTTTTTTCGAGCTAAAAATTCTTTTACCTTTTTCAAAATAATACCTCCAAACCATTGTTGTTGCACATAATTATACCACAAATTAAAAATTAAAAAAGGGGTGAGGTAAAATTTTGTCGAGCGTTACATAAAGAAAACTTTCTGCTGTAAATTTTTTCATTAAAATAACTAATTTTATGATTTTATTGAAATTGACTTTAAATTGATGTATTATTAATATTAACGGCATTTGGTCTAATCACGGTTTGAGAAAGGACATAGATTATGAAAATAGAATGGAATAAGAAATACACAACCATAGCCGCATATACCCTCATTGTTTTGGTAATAGGGGTACTGCTGTATCAGGTTCTTAATAATTTTTTATATTTCAGAGATATACTGCAGGTTGTTTTCAATTTGCTTGTGCCTTTTGTTTACGGCTTTTCCTTTGCGTATATATTCAACCCTATCCTAAATTGGTTTGAGAAAAAAGTTTTTCCGTGGATAAGCCGCAAAAAAATGTCGCGCAAGGCTTGCAGGTATGCAGGTGTGTGCTGCACGTTGATTGTAAGCCTGCTTTTAATTGGCTTTTTAATCGGACTCATTATTCCGCAGCTCGCGATAAGTGTTGCAAATATTATATCTCAGATAACAGTGTATGCCGCAAATGTCCGTGATATAATAGTAAACTTTATTTCAAACTTTAAAAATAGTGACACATTCCTTCCGATAATCGAAAATATGATGAGTTATATCGAAGACCTCATCCGTGGCTTTATGGGAATGCTTTCCGATTCGTTTAGCGGAATTATAAATACAACCATAAGCACAACGATTTCAATAACCTCAACGGTAGTCAATGTCTTTATAGGCTTTGTCATTGCGGTATATGTATGGATATCAAAGGAAACATTCTTTGCCCAGCTTAAAAAGCTTTTATATGCCTTTTTGCCAAACGGTGCGGTTGAACGCATGCTTGGGCTTGCAAATACTGCAAATTTTGTGTTCAGCGGATTTATAATCGGTAAGATAATCGATTCTCTCATCATAGGCGTTATATGCTATGTAGGAATGACAATACTCAACATACCGTTCGCGCTTCTTATAAGCGTGCTTGTATGCGTAACAAATGTTATACCATATTTCGGACCGTTTATCGGTGCAATCCCGTCAATTCTTCTTCTGGTGTTTGTTGACCCTGTAAAGTCACTTTGGTTTACAATATTTATAATTGTTCTCCAGCAGATTGACGGAAATATTATCGGACCTAAAATACTCGGTGAGTCAACCGGTTTGTCCGCGTTTTGGGTGATTTTTGCTGTGACTGTGTTTGGCGGACTTATGGGTTTTGTAGGCATGATAATCGGAGTACCGCTCTTTGCGGTTATATATGCAATCGTTAAAGAGGCATGCGAAAGCCGTTTGCGTAAAAAGGAAATGGCAACCGAAACGTATGCATATGCATCTGAAAATAATCCGCTTTTACCGGTAGATGTAAAAAAGATGAACAGGAAAAATATTAAAAAGTAATACCTTAAGGAGTAAAAGATGAAAACAATTTTAAGGAAGATAACCGCTTTTGCGGTGGTTCTTTCAATGCTGATGCCTCTTGGCGCAAATGCTTTAGGCGTTAGCTTCAGGCAGGACAATGACAGTAACTATTTTAAATATATAAACGGATTTGAGGACGGAACGGTTCGTCCGGACGGTGTACTCACACGTGCCCAAGGAGCCAAGATGCTCTACTATGTTCTCAATCTGGAATTGGCGGGGAAGGGCAGAAAAAGCTTTTCCGATGTTCCGCAGAGCTTTTGGGGATATAGTGCGATTTCCGCACTCAGCGATGCCGGAATAATAAACGGATACGCAGGAAATGTTTTTAAACCAAATAAAGGACTTACCCGAGCTGAGTTTGCAACTATAGTTGCACGTGCAATGGGAATTAAAGTTGCAGGAAAGAAGACCAAGGCTTTTAAGGATGTTGGTGGACACTGGGCTGAGGGCAGTATAGCTGCACTTTCTGAAAATAAGTTCATAGGCGGATACGGTGACGGTACTTTCAGACCAAACTCATACCTCACACGCGCAGAAGCCGTAAAAATGATAAATAAGGCAGTGCGAATGGAGGTTAAAATTCAGGTCGAAAAACAGAAGTTTTCAGACCTGAAACCATCACACTGGGCGTATTTTGAGATAATGGCGGCGGCATCGTCTACGGCTCTTGAAATTGCACCTGACCGTAAGGCGGTAAAGTTTTCGGACATTTCATATCCGTCGCTTGCAAAAACGGATTTTATTGCGCAAAAAGATGCTCTTGTTGAAGAATTTAAGATAGCAGATACAAAACGCAAAGCGGAAATTTTCAGTGAGCTTACAAAGCTTCAGCTGGGAATTAATACAGCTGTAACAATGGCGAGCATAAATGTCAAGCGCGATGTAACAAATGCCGAGTACAAGGCTGAGTATGCAAAAATACCGCAAGCGCAAAAAGTGTTGACGGAAATATATATAGCTCAGTACGATGCCCTTAAGGCTGCACCGGACAGAGATGCGGTTTGCCAAAAAATCGGCATTGAATTTAAAAACTTACTCCCGCCGTCTGCCCCTATGGAGCAGAAAATTCTGGACTTATTTAACCGTGAAACTGAATATGTAAGTGAGTTTAGCGAGTTGTACAATACACCGTCAATATCATATAAAGGCAATAAGTATTCTCTTTATCAGGCTGTGTATTCCGGGGAATCGGAGCTTCGTGAGTTGGGGCTTGATTACTATGTGCAGAAAGAATCTGTATTAAATAACATTTTTGATAAGCTTGTTAAAGTTCGTACAGAAATAGCCAAATACTACAATTGCAATAATTACTATGAGGTGGCATATGGATATTATGAAGATAATATCCGCGCATTCCGTGACGACGTAAAAAAATACTTAGTGCCGCTTTATAATGATATTCGCCGTGCTCAGTATGCTATGATTTATCCGGAAATTGAGAAAAATGATTACGAGTTCCCGGATATGTCTTTCCTCAGTGGCAGCACTGACTATATCGGAAAAATCAAAGACGTTATGAGGGACTTGTCTCCGCAGACAAGACAGGCGATTGAGTATATCATCGAATATGATATGATAGATTCCGAGAACAGAGAAAATAAATCGCCCGGGGCATTTACCGTGTATTTCAACCAATATGAAACACCGTTTATGTATATGCGCAGTGAGGGCGGCTATGAGGACGTAAGCACGTTTTCTCATGAATTCGGTCACGTGTTCCAAAATTTCCGCTGGTACGGAAAGAATCCGACGGATAATATCCCGTTGGATGTAGCGGAAACCGCATCAACTGCGATGGAGCTGTTGCTTTCAAAGAGATATGATGAATTTTTTGGAGATAATGCAAAAGATGCCGAAAAATATGTAATTTATAATTTCCTTGCCCAGATAATCGACAGTTGCATGCTCGATGAATTTCAGACAGAGATTTATAAGAACCCGAATATGACTCCGGATGCAAGAAATAAGCTCTATAGAAAAATAGATGAAGAGTACTTCGGAGAATATTCTTCGAGTGCGCATCAGGCGTATCTGAAAGGATTGGTCTGGAGCAATGCAACGCACATCTATGAGGTTCCGTTTTATATGATAGAATACGCTCTTTCAAGTGCGGTTTCGCTTCAGATTTGGGAAGTCTCAAAGACGAATTTCGACCAAGCGTTTGAGAAATATATGAGCATCATAGAATCAAGATATGTTCGTTTCGGGCTCGCAGCTCTTACCTTGGGAGCCGAGCTTGAAAATCCGTTCTCGGAAGGAACAATGGAATCGGTTGCAGGAATAATAAAAGCGTTGTTTAAACGTGCTCAATAGGCTATGGCCAAAAAGAGGGAGTATCCAACGAAGATACTTCCTCTTTTTTTAATCGGATATTGAGCTGTAATCTGGGAAAGTTGTGCTATCCTGAAATCCGGCGAAAAACTGAGGTGTTGCACCGACAATTACAGTTTCTGCCACGCATATATCCGTCGTAACCGTCATGTTATTTCTAAAACCCGGAAAAAGCATATTTACCGACGCTGTGAAATTCATCATTATCTGATGCCTGGTTTGGTTTATCCCCGCAGAGGTGAATGAGTTTGAGTATGAGGTTTTTATGGATGAAAACGGCAGTATTTTTACCGGGATATTCGGACCGTGTCCGGCAAAGTATTCGTTTCCGAAAAGAACTCCTGCCGGGATTTTTAACTCAAACGGAGGCATATCTGCATTTTCTTTTAAAATGGCATCCGTAACCTGTGCTTTGAATGTGTTCATGGCAGCCATATCAGTTGTTATAGCGCATATACGACCGTTGCTGTCTTTTTCTAAGCTTACAAAGCTTTGGTATGATATGCCGCCGGAACTCAGGGCGTTTTCTATCTGCGAATTTATTATTTTGTGTACTGCATTTTGCGCCTGATGTTCTGCATATATGCGTATTGCGGGTTTAAAGCGCGAGTGGAATATGTACAGTAAAGCTATAATGGTGATAATAAAAAGCATGGCAAGCTTTATAAGCGGGCGAGAAGTGCTTTGCCTGTGACGTGCTTTAGGTCGTGTCTTTAAAATTTTTCTGCGAATATGGCTGTGCATCATCTTGCCCTCCTCTAAGTGTAAATTGTACGCGGCTTTATTTGAAATCAATATTATATGTTTATGCAAAAGGAGCGCATATTGTGAAAAAATTCAGTTAAACACTTTTATGAACGCTTTAAATTTGATATAATAAGTATAGCTATTTTATTTTACTTACAAGTAGAAGAGAGCGGTGGAAATATGGATAATATAAGACGTGAAATAAATGAACTTCGTGAGACAATTAATCGGCATAATATAAATTACTATGTTAATGACAACCCGTCGATTTCAGATTTTGAATACGATATGCTAATGCGCAGATTAAAGGAGCTTGAAGCTGCACATCCCGAGCTCATAAGTGAAGATTCTCCAACACAACGCGTGGGCGGAGCCGCGCTTGAGGCTTTTGAAAGTTATGCGCATCCGGTAATTATGGATAGCCTTCAGGATGTGTTTTCTTATGAGGAGCTGCAAGCATTTGATGAGCGTGTGCGTGAGGTTGTAGAAAGTCCCGAATATATTGTAGAGCTTAAGATAGACGGTTTATCTGTGGCTATAGAATATGAAAACGGGAAATTGGTTCGCGGTGTAACGCGCGGAGACGGTGTAACCGGCGAGGTAGTAACAAGTAATATAAAAACCATAAGAAGCATGCCGCTGAGTATAAAAAATGCCCCTGAACGTCTTATTGTCCGCGGCGAGGTTTTCATGCCACGCGAGGTTTTTGAAAAGATAAATATACAGCGCGAGCTTGAGGAGCAGCCACTTCTTAAAAATCCCCGAAACGCGGCGGCGGGCTCTCTTCGTCAGCTTGACCCTAAAGTTGCCGCAGAACGTGAGCTTGATATAATCGTATTTAATTTGCAACTGCAGCAGGGCGGGGTTTTGCAGGAAAATCACGGCGAATCGCTTGGCTACTTAAAGAGTTTGGGCTTTAAAGTAAGCCCTGAGTATAATACGTTTTATAATATAGAAGATGTTTTTGAGGAAATTAAACGCTTAGGCGAGCTGCGAGGCGAGCTGCCGTTTGAAATAGACGGTGCGGTTGTAAAGGTTAATAACTTTGCAGAACGCGCACGGCTTGGGCGTACCGCGAAATTTCCTAAATGGGCGGCGGCATACAAATATCCGCCGGAGCAAAAGGAAACTGTGCTTAAGGATATAGTCATTCAGGTTGGAAGGACGGGAGTTCTTACTCCCAACGCAGTGCTTGAACCGGTTCACTTAGCGGGTGTAACCGTAAGCCGAGCGACGCTTCATAACCGCGATTTTATACGTGAGAAGAATATAATGATAGGCGATACGGTGATTGTGCAGAAAGCAGGGGATATTATACCGGAGATTTGCGGGGTTGTTTTGGAAAAACGTCCTGCATCTGCTGTGCCGTTTAATATGCCCGAGGCTTGCCCGGTATGCTCTGCGCCGGTCTACAGTGATGAGGACGAAGCGGCAGTTCGTTGCCCGAATTCTGCCTGCCCTGCACAGCTTATAAGGAATGTAATCCATTTTGCTTCGCGCGATGCAATGGATATTGAAGGTCTGGGCCCTGCAATAGTCGAAGTTCTTATAAATCAAAAGCTTATATCCGATGCTGCGGATTTATATACACTGCAGCGTGAACAGGTGGCGGAGATTGAGAGAATGGGCGAAAAGTCAGCGGATAATCTGATTAATGCGATTGACAAAAGCCGTGGGAACGATTTGTCACGCCTTATATTCGGGTTAGGTATCCGTCATGTCGGGCAGAAAGCGGCAAAAGTGCTTGCAAAGCATTTTAAAACGCTTGACGCTCTTGAAGCTGCATCAAAAGAAGAACTTGTTTCAATTTTCGATGTAGGCGAAGCTACGGCGGAAAGCTTGAAAAAATGGTTTGAGCTCCCAAATTCCAGGGCTTTGATTGAAAAACTCCGCAAAGCCGGTGTTAACACGGAAAGCCAAATTGTAATAAGCGATAATCGCTTAAGTCGGAGGCCAAGCGGGCTTAGGAAGACAACTGTGG
>JAZTXE010000004.1:0-1884 GCA_045636205.1 Eubacteriales bacterium | reverse complement strand
AATGTCAAGCAAACTGCAAGAAAAACCGCTTTTTCTGCCAATATCCCCTTGCAATTTACATAAAACTTCGTTATAATAGTAAGGTAGTGTTATGATATTATATCTGTGCCCGAAAATCACAGATTTTAGGAAGGATGGTTGCATATGGCAACAAAAGTTGTAATCGGCGCTCAATGGGGCGACGAAGGCAAAGGCAAAATCATCGATATTTTAGCACAGCAGTCTGAGGTTGTTGTCCGTTCTCAGGGCGGTAACAACGCAGGTCATACGGTCATCGTAAAAGATGAGGTGTATAAGCTGCACGTAATCCCGTCGGGAATTTTGTATCCGGGAACCGTCAATATCGTCGGTCCGGGCGTGGTCGTTGACCCCAAGGTAATCCTTGAGGAAATGAGTGGCCTTAAAAGCCGCGGCGTAAGTCTCGACCATCTGTTTATCGACTCTCGCGCGCATGTCATTATGCCTTGGCACATCCTGCTCGACGGTCTGAGCGAGGAAAGCCGTGGCAAGGGTGACATCGGCACTACAAAAAAAGGCATCGGTCCGTGCTATATGGATAAATCCGAGCGCAGCGGTCTGCGTATGCACGATTTCGTATCCCCGACCAAGTTTGAAGAAAAAGTCCGTGCTATCGGCAAAGCAAAGAACGAGATTATAACAAAGCTCTACGGCCACGAGCCGCTGGATATTGACGCTATAGTCAAAGAGTACCGCCGCTATGCGGAGTCTCTGCGTCCGTATGTCCGCGATATGTCCGCGGATATTTACCGTGCGCTTAAGGCAAATAAAGCGGTCCTCTTCGAGGGCGCGCAGGGAACCCTTCTCGACCTTGACATGGGCACCTATCCGTACGTCACCTCCTCCCATCCGGTCGCAGGCGGCGTGTGCATCGGCTCCGGCGTCGGCCCAACTCTTATCGACGAGGTCTACGGCATCGCCAAGGGCTATACCACCCGCGTAGGCAAGGGTCCGTTCCCGACCGAGCTTGAGGACGATACCGGCGAGTATATCCGCCAGAAGGGCGCGGAATTCGGTACCACCACGGGTCGCCCGCGCAGAACCGGCTGGTTTGACGCTGTCATCGCGCGCTACGCGGTGCGCGTGAACGGTCTTACCTCACTTGTAATAAATAAAATTGACCCGCTGTGCGGTCTTGATAAATTAAAGCTCTGCGTAGCCTATGAGCTGGATGGTGAAATTATAAATGATTTCCCCGCAGATCTTGACGACCTCGCACGCTGCAAGCCGGTCTACAAGGAGTTTGACGGCTTTACCGAGGATATTAGTGACATCCGCGATTACAATAAGCTCCCCGCAGCGCTCCGCTCATACATCGAAGCAATCGAAGAGCTGTGCGAATGCCCGGTATCCATCATCGGCGTAGGCCCGGCACGCGACCAGATTATTTACAGATAAGTTATATTCTGAAAAATACGCATTTTAAAAGGCAACCGAATTTTTTCGGTTGCCTTTTTGTATGTCTCATAGGCTTCTCCTTATAGGTAGCTTTAGCGGCGGTTTGGCAATGAATGACAATCCGGTGGATTGTCAGAACCAAACCGTGCCCGAGCCGCAGCGAGACAGCTGTCACGAAGTGACTGATGAGGTGGAAAGGTACACGCCTGCACCTATTGGCTCCCCTTGTCAGGGGAGCTGTCGAGCGCTCAGCGAGACTGAGGGGTAGTCCACGTTCCTCTCTCCCTCAGTCTTTTGCCTTACGGCAAAATCCAGCTCCCCTAATAGGGGCGCCAAGGGTCTATCGCCCAAAATTTCACCTTGCACCCTCTTGCCTCCTCTAAGAGGGGAGGTGGCATTTCCGTAAGGAAATGTCGGAGGGGTTTTATCCTATCAAAGAAAAAAGGGAGCATTTTATAAGAAAACGGG
>JAZTXE010000003.1:0-14608 GCA_045636205.1 Eubacteriales bacterium | reverse complement strand
ACGCATAAGAAACGCGAGTGCGGCCAAGCACGCAACTGTAGATGTTCCGGCTTCTAACATGAAGAAGGCTATCGCTCAGATTTTGCTGGACGAAGGCTATATCAAAAACTTCCAGATTGTTAATGACGGCGGACAGGGCGTAATTAAGGTCACATTAAAATATACGCAGAATAAAGAACAGGTCATCAAGGGTCTTCGCAGAGTGTCTAAGCCGGGTCTGCGCGTCTATGTAGGCGTAGAGGACCTGCCCCGTGTACTTAAGGGGCTGGGCATTGCGATCATCTCCACCTCTAAGGGTGTTATGACCGACAAGAAGGCTAGAGCCAACAAGGTTGGCGGCGAAGTCTTGGCATTCGTTTGGTAAGGAGGAACTGAGAAAATGTCACGTATAGGTAGAGCACCAATCGCAGTTCCCGCAGGAGTAACCGTTACTCTGGGCGCAAACAATGACATGACCGTCAAGGGCCCCAAGGGAACTTTATCCCAGAACCTTCATCCGGATATGAAAATCCAGATCGAAGGCGATACCATCACTGTGGTAAGACCCAGTGAGGAAAAAATTCACAAGAGCCTTCATGGCTTAACCCGTACTCTGATTAACAACATGGTTATCGGCGTAACCGAGGGCTACACTAAGGAGCTTGAGGTTAACGGTGTCGGTTACCGTGCTCAGAAGCAGGGTAAGCAGCTTGTCATGAACCTGGGCTATTCTCATCAGGTAATAGTTGATGAAATCCCCGGTATCACTATCGACGTGCCCGCTCCGAACAAAGTTGTAGTCAGCGGTCCGGATAAGCAGGTTGTTGGACAGTTCGCAGCGGAAATCCGCGAGAAACGTCCGCCCGAGCCGTATAAGGGCAAAGGCATCAAGTATGTCGATGAGTATATCCGCCGCAAAGAAGGCAAGGCCGGCGGCAAGAAGAAGTAAAAGTGAGGTGTGCCTAAATGGTATCGAAAGTAGATTCCAACAAGCAGCGCTTAAAGCGTCATAAAAGAGTACGCGCGAAGATCTCCGGCACAGCCGAACGCCCGCGCCTGAACGTATTCCGTAGCAACAAGAACATCTATGCTCAGATCATTGACGATCTCGCAGGTGTAACTTTGGTTGCGGCTAACTCCCAGGAAAAGGGATTTGAAGGCGGCGCTAACAAAGAGGCTGCAAAGAAAGTCGGACTTGCTATCGCTGAGAGAGCAAAAGAAAAGGGTATTTCGTGCGTTGTCTTTGACCGCGGCGGCTACCTTTACCACGGACGAGTAAAAGAACTCGCAGAAGGCGCCCGTGAGGGCGGACTTCAGTTTTAATCGGGAGGAGGTAACGTTATGGCAAGATATGAACAGCAGCAGCCGGATGACGGTCTGCAGGAAAAAGTGGTTTCATTAAACCGCGTATCTAAAACCGTTAAGGGCGGTCGTATCTTTAAGTTTGCAGCTCTGGTAGTCGTAGGCGACGGTAACGGTACTGTCGGCTTCGGTCTGGGCAAAGCGGGCGAAGTTCCCGATGCAATCCGTAAGGGTATTGAAGATGCGAAGAAGAACCTGGTAAAAATTGCAACTCTGGGTACGACGATTCCCCATGAAGTTATCGGCGAATTCGGAGCTGGCCGTGTTCTGTTAAAGCCTGCGGCACCCGGTACCGGCGTTATCGCCGGCGGCGCAGTACGTGCAGTCGTAGAAGCAGCGGGTATCCGTGATATTCGTACCAAGTGCCTGCGCTCCAACAACCCGATGAACGTGGTTACCGCGACTATGGAAGGCCTTAAGAGCCTGCGCGGTGCAGAGGAAGTTGCAGCTATCCGCGGCAAAACAGTCGGCGAAATTCAAGGCTAGGAGGAGCAATAATGTCTAAACTTAAAATTACGCTCATCAAAAGCCTGTCTGGCAGAAAGCAGAACCACATTGCAACTGCCAACTCGCTTGGGCTGAAGAAAATCAACAATGTAACTGTTCAACCTGACAACCCGCAGACTCGCGGAAAGATTAAGCAGATTGCTTATCTTATCAAGGTTGATGCAGAATAATCTGGGAGGTGCAGTGAAATGAATCTTCATGAATTATCTCCCGCGGTCGGCTCTACGGCAGTCCGCAAGCGCAAAGGCCGCGGACCTGCTTCCGGCAACGGTAAGACCGCCGGTAAGGGTCACAAGGGTCAGAATGCGCGTAGCGGCGGCGGTGTCCGTGTAGGATTCGAAGGCGGTCAGATGCCTTTCGCACGTCGTGTGCCGAAACGTGGATTTACAAACATCTTTGCTAAAAAATATTCCATCATCAATGTTGGTGAGCTTGACGCATTTGATAATGGCGCAACTGTCAGCATTGAAGAGCTCGTAGCATGCGGAAAAATCCGCAAGCCTGAGAGCGGCCTTCGCGTCCTTGGAAACGGAGAACTCACAAAGAAGCTGACTGTTAAGGCAGCTGCGTTCTCTGAATCTGCCAAGAGCAAAATCGAAGCGGCAGGTGGAAAGGTTGAGGTGATTTAGTTGTTGCAGACACTCCGTAATGCTTGGAAAGTTCCGGAATTGAGACAAAGACTCATCTTCACTCTCGTATGCCTGGTTATTTTCCGCTTGGGCTCTGCCATCTTAATCCCCTTTATCAATCGCGACGTACTTCAAGAGGCATTGTCGCAGTATGAAAACACCATTCTGGGCTTCTTCAATATGATGTCCGGTGGCGGATTTGAAAATGCAAATATCTTTGCACTTTCCATTCAGCCGTACATCAACGCTTCAATTATCATGCAGCTTCTGAGTGTTGCAATTCCGGCACTTGAGCGCATGGTAAAGGACGGCGGAGAAGCAGGCCAGAAGAAGCTTGCGTCTATCACACGTTATGCGACAGTAGTGCTTGGTCTTATTCAGGGCTATGCATACTATTTAATGCTCAAGCGTGCAGGAGCACTCAGCATGGAAATGAACGGTATTTATGTAGCACTGGTTATCATCATGACCTTTACTGCAGGTACTGCTTTCATCATGTGGCTGGGTGAGCAGATTACTGAAAACGGTGTGGGCAACGGTATTTCGATTATCCTCTTTGCAGGCATAATTTCTCGCGGTCCGCAGCTTATTCAGACTGCTATGGCAAACGTAGCTGCAGGTTCACTTAACTGGATTACTCTGATTGGTCTCATAATCGTAATTCTTGCGATTGTAGCATTCATTGTATTCATGAGTGATGCTGAGCGTCGTATCCCGATTCAGTACGCTAAGAAGATGGTTGGACGCAAAATGTACGGTGGACGCGCAACGCATCTGCCGATAAAGGTAAATATGTCCGGTGTTATGCCGATCATCTTTGCCTCTTCAATTTGTACACTTCCGGCAACAATCGCAGCATTCTTCCCGGCACCTGTGGCAGGTACATTCTGGTACAAAATGCAGACCTATGTATTCTCCCCGTCAAGCTGGATTTATGCAGTGATTTATCTGCTCATGATTGTACTCTTTAGCTATTTCTATACAGCAATTCAGTACAATCCGGTAGAGATTGCAAATAACTTAAAGAACAACGGTGGATTTATTCCGGGCTTCCGTCCGGGACGTCCGACATCCGATTTCATCACTAAGGTTATCAATAAGATTACTCTGTTTGGTGCACTGTTCTTAGGTATCATTGCAGTTGCTCCGATTATTATCGGAAATGTTATCAATATCCAGGGCCTTGCAATAGGCGGTACTTCAATCATGATCGTAGTCGGTGTTGCACTCGAAACTGTAAAACAGCTTGAGAGCCAGATGACTATGCGCAACTACAAGGGTTTCTTGGAATAAGTGAGGCGTCATAACTAATGAAACTTATTCTTTTAGGCGCGCCGGGTGCCGGTAAGGGCACTCAGGCAGAGCTGATTTGTGAAAAGCTTTCCATTCCGGCAATCTCAACAGGAAATATCCTGCGTGAGGCTATTAAGAACGGAACGGAATTGGGAGTCAAAGCTAAAGGCTACATGGACGAAGGCAAGCTGGTTCCTGATGAAGTTATTGTTGGTGTAGTTAAGGAACGCTTGACCGCTCCGGATTGCGCAAACGGCTTCATCCTTGACGGTATGCCTCGTACAGTAGCTCAGGCTGAGGCATTAGATGCGATGGGAGTTGACGTTGATTGCGTTCTTTCCCTCGAAGTATCTGATGCAGCCATTGAAGAGCGTATGACCGGACGCCGTGTTTGTGAAAAATGCGGAGCATCCTACCATATTCTTTACAAGACTCCCACCGAGGAAGGCGTATGCGACGCGTGCAAAGGAGCACTTATCCAGCGTAAGGATGACGCTCCGGAAACCGTACGCGATCGTTTGAAGGTCTATCATGAGCAGACCGAGCCGCTTAAAGGTTTTTATGAGGCTAAGGGTAAGCTTAAAACGGTAGATGGGCAAGATGAAGTTAAGGCTACAACAGCCTTAGTATTCAAAACCTTGGGGATTTAAGTATTATGATCCAAATCAAATCAGCGCGTGAAATTGAGCATATGCGCCGCGCAGGCCGAATAGCTGCTTCAGCTTTAGCTGCAGCAGGTCGCGCGGTGCAGGCTGGAATCACCACGCATGAGCTTAATCAAATCATCCATCAGTATATTGTTGACCACGGTGCTGTCCCAACCTTCTTAGGCTATAATGATTTTCCTGCGGCAGCTTGTATTTCCGTAAATGATCAAGTGATACACGGCATCCCCGGAAAGACGGTGCTTAAGGATGGCGATTTGGTAAAAATCGATGTCGGTGCAACGTGGGACGGATATGTTGGAGATTGCGCCAACACTTTCCCTGTAGGGAAGGTAAGCGAAGACGCAGAGCGGCTCATTCGGGTGACCCGGCAGAGCTTCTATGAGGGTATCAAATTCGCCCGCGCCGGTATGCGCGTGCACGACATCTCAGCCGGCATACAAAAGTACGTCGAAGATAACGGATTTTCCGTTGTGCGTTCATTTGTAGGCCACGGGGTAGGTGCAGAGATGCATGAGGATCCGGAGGTTCCTAATTTCGGGAAAGCCGGAACCGGTGCAAGGTTGTGTGCAGGGATGACATTGGCGATAGAGCCTATGGTAAATCAAGGCACTTTCCAAGTCAATATCCTTGATGACGGTTGGACTGTCAAAACAAAAGACGGTAAGCTGTCTGCCCATTATGAGAACTCGGTTCTCATCACCTCGGGTGATGCAGAGATATTGACCATTGCATGCGAGGATTGATGTATGGAAATTGAGAAATCCCATATTGTACGATCCGTTGCAGGACGAGACAAAGGACGTGTGTTTGTCGTCTTGGATGCTCAGGAGGAGTTTTTAATCTTAGCTGACGGAAAGCTCAGAAAGGTTGAAACACCCAAACGCAAAAAGAGAAAACACACACAGTTAATTTCAGTTAGAACTTCACCGTTGCAGCAGAAAATTTTGCAGGGTGAAAAGGTATTCAATAGCGAGATACGCAAAACGCTCTCACGGTTTGCCGATAAAACGGCAAGTGAGGATCAAGCATAGGGAGGTAATTTGCTTGGCGAAAGACGACGTAATCGAGCTCGAAGGTACCGTCATAGAGGCGCTGCCAAATGCCATGTTCCAGGTGGACATCGGCAACGGGCACAAAATACTTGCGCATATATCCGGTAAGTTGAGAATGAATTTCATTCGCATACTTCCGGGCGATAAGGTGACTGTTCAGATGTCTCCGTACGATTTAACGCGGGGACGCATCACCTGGCGGTCAAAGTAAGAGGCGCGGTAAAAAAACCGCATCCGGTACAGGAGGTTTTTCGTTATGAAAGTAAGACCATCGGTTAAGCCCATGTGCGAAAAGTGCAAAATCATTCGTCGCAAGGGCAGAGTAATGGTAATTTGTGAGAACCCGAAGCATAAACAAAAACAGGGCTAATGAATTTACGCAGCATAAGCTGCAGACAAAATGGAGGTGCATGTAAGCAATGGCACGTATAGCCGGAACAGACCTGCCGAGAGAGAAGCGAGTTGAAATAGGACTTACTTATATATTCGGCATAGGCAGAACTCGTTCCAATGAAATCCTGAAGGCTACCGGTATTAATCCGGATACCCGTGTTAAGGATTTAACTGAGGACGACGTCGCAAAAATCCGTGATTTTATCGACAAGAACTACACCGTAGAAGGCGACCTTCGCCGTGATGTGGCGTTGGATATCAAGCGCCTGATTGAAATCGGCTCTTACCGTGGTCTCCGCCACAGAAAAGGACTGCCGGTTCGCGGTCAGAGATCCAAGACCAATGCAAGAACACGCAAAGGTCCCAAACGTACAATCGCTAACAAGAAGAAGTAAGGAGGTTTTCAAGAGTGGCTAGTCCTAAAACCGCTAAAAAAGGCGCGACTCGTCGTCGCCGTGAGCGCAAAAATATTGAGAAGGGCGCGGCACATATCCGTTCCTCCTTCAATAACACAATGGTGACTATCACCGACTTAAACGGAAACGCACTTAGCTGGGCATCTTCCGGTGGAATGGGTTTCCGCGGTTCCAGAAAATCTACTCCCTTTGCTGCACAGGTAGCAGCAGAGACTGCAGCAAAGGCTGCAATGGAGCACGGTCTTAAGACTGTTGAAGTATATGTTAAGGGCCCGGGTGCAGGCCGTGAGGCTGCTATCCGTGCACTTCAGGCAGCAGGTCTTGAGGTTAACATGATTAAAGACGTTACCCCGATTCCGCACAATGGTTGCCGTCCGCCTAAGAGACGTAGAGTCTAATTCGGAAGGAGGAAATTTATTATGGCTAAGAATATGCACCCTATTGCAAAGCGTTGCAAGGCTCTGGGAATTTCTCCGGCTTGCATGGGTTACGCAAAGAAGAACACTGAGCGCAACTCAGGCAACATGTCCAGAAAGAAGAAGAGCGAGTATGCACTTCAGCTTCAGGAAAAGCAGAAAGTTAAATTCGTTTACGGAATTATGGAAAAACAGTTCCGTAAATATTACGAGAAGGCAGTTCGTATGCAGGGTAAGACAGGTGAAGAGCTCCTTTGCTTAATCGAGCGCCGTCTTGATAACGTGGCATATCGTATCGGTTTTGCGACCACTCGTCGTGAAGCTCGTCAGATGGTAAGCCATGCTCATTTAACTGTCAACGGTCAGAAGGTTAACATCCCGTCATACCTGGTAAAACCCGGTGACGTAATCGCTCTTAGCGAAAAGAGCCGTGGTATAGAGAGATTTAAACAGGTTGTGGAGGACAACTCTTGGCGTATTGCGCCGAAGTGGTTGGACTTTGACAGAAATAAGTTCGAGGCAAAAGTCATGAACCTTCCGGCAAGAGACGACATTGACCTGCCGGTTGAGGAGCACCTCATCGTCGAGTTGTACTCCAAATAATGCGTCTCGAGCCCTCGAAAAGTTGCTGTTAAGTTGCAAAGAATGCGCGGCGCGCTTGAAATGTGCCGCCTAATAAGGAGGGTATTTTTTGATGATAGAAATTGAGAAACCTCGTATCGAGTGTTTGGACTGTGTAGAGGACGGTTCTTACGGACGTTTCGTCGTAGAGCCGCTTGAGCGCGGCTACGGAACCACGCTTGGTAACTCCATGCGTCGTGTTCTCCTGTCCTCTCTGCCGGGAACCGCGGTCACCTCAATTAAAATTGCAGGTGTTTCCCATGAGTTCTCTACTATTCCGGGGGTCAAGGAAGATGTTACCGAAATAGTGTTGAATATCAAGGGTCTTGTTGCGCGTTTGCACGGCAATGAAAGCAAAACCGTGTATATCGAAGCGATGGGCGAGTGTGAGGTTTGCGCCGGGGACATTAAGTCTGACGGCGAAGTTGAGATTTTAAATCCCGACCTGCACATTGCCACACTGGGTGCAGATGCATCACTGAGCATGGAGCTTACTATCAGCCACGGACGCGGATATGTTCCGGCTGAGCGCAATAAGCCTGCCCAGTCTGTGATTGGTGTATTGCCCGTGGATTCGATCTACACACCGGTACACAAGGTGAATTACCACATCGAAAACACCCGCGTAGGTAATATGACGGATTTTGACAAGCTTACTCTGGAGGTTTGGACAAATAAGACGATTTCAGCAAAGGATGCCGTAAGCTACGGCGCAAAAATCCTCAGCGATCATCTTGCTTTGTTCATTGATTTGTCAGAGGATATTGGAAATACGTCTATAGTTATTGAGAAGCCTGAGTCACAGCGTGACAAGGTTCTTGAAATGACTATTGAGGAGATGGATTTGTCCGTCCGCTCCTTCAATTGCCTCAAACGTGCGGGAATTAACACGGTTGAAGACCTTATCAATAAGACTCAGGAAGAGATGATGAAGGTCAGAAACCTCGGACATAAGTCGCTTGAGGAAGTTATCAATAAGCTTGACAGCATGGGACTTGCTCTTTCGAATGAAGAAAATTAATCTGCTCCGGTATGCGGCAGCTGCTGCATGCGGGTGTTAAAGGAGGTATATCGAATGCCCGGAACACGTAAACTCGGCAGAGCTACTGATGCGCGTCTGGCAATGCTTCGCGCAATGGTTACTTATCTGCTTGAGAACGGAAAAATTGAAACTACAGTGATGCGTGCTAAGGAAGTACGTCCGCTGGCAGAGAAAATGATCACGCTCGGAAAAACCAACACTTTGCATTCCAAGCGCCAGGCGCTGAGATTTATCACTAAAGAAGACGTGGTCAAAAAGTTATTTGATGAAATTGCACCTAAGTACGCTGAGCGTAACGGCGGATATTGCCGTGTTACAAAGCTCGGTCCGCGTCGCGGTGACTGTGCTGAAATGGCAATCATCGAATTGGTCTAATCAAGTTTTATTTAAACTGATATAAAAATACGTTGCAAACTTTATGTTTGCAACGTATTTTTTTCATATTCATGTATGCTTTGTGCAAAAAAAGAAATAATAATAAAATCATAAGGCAACAGGAGTTGATTGCATGAATAACGAATCAGATAAAAACTCACCTCAGGAAGCAGAGCAGAAACGAACCGATATAATTGAAACCGGTTCAATTACCGCTAAATCACATAAAGGAAATATTCATTGCATAACAATAGCTGGGCAGATTGAAGGGCACAACATTCTGCCGCCGGACAACAAAACCACAAAATACGAGCATGTGTGTCCGCAGTTGGCAGCTATAGAGGAGAGTGACGATATAGACGGTCTCCTTATCCTTCTCAATACCGTGGGCGGTGATATAGAGGCAGGACTTGCCATTGCTGAGCTTATTGCGGGTATGAAAACACCTACAGTAAGCCTGATACTAGGTGGTGGACATTCAATAGGTGTTCCGCTGGCAGTTGCAGCGCAAAAATCGTTTATAGCACCAAGTGCTGCAATTACAATACACCCGGTTCGTATGAGCGGAGTTGTAGTCGGTGCACCGCAGACTTTTAATTATTTTGAACGCGTGCAGGAGAGGATAATAAGCTTTGTTTCTAAAAACTCACGGGTAGAAGAGGACGTATTCCGCAACTGTATGCTCAAAGTGGGAGAGCTTGCGACGGATGTCGGAAGTATAGTATACGGAGCGGAAGCCGTCGAAATGGGCCTTATAGATTCACTCGGAAGTCTTTCGGATGCATTGTCATATCTACACGGAAGAATAAGAAAAAAGAAAAGAAAAAACGACTAAGTAAATAAAATTTCGCAAAAGCTATTGAAATCTGCCTCAAGTGCATATATAATTATTTTGTATTTTCAGATAAGGAGGCTTTTACTGTGGCTAAGATAACAAAAGATACTATCATAGGCGATATCCTTGATATGGACAGAAACACTGCACCGTATTTCCTGGAAATCGGTATGCATTGCCTGGGTTGTCCTGCATCACGCGGCGAAACAATTGAACAGGCTTGTGCGGTTCATGGTACGGATGCAGATGCGCTGGTTGCAAAGCTCAACGCTCATTTTGGTGAGTAATCAGATGTCTTTTTGCAAATAAAAATCAGGGGCCGAGTTTTAGCGGCTCCTGATTTTTTTGGATACTGTTCTTACAGGAGAATTTATATATGGCCGGATTTATTCGAAGATTAAAATTGTTTACATATGAATATGGCATGGGGCGTATGTCAAAGGAATTCCGAACCTTTGCATATGTACATTTTGCTCTTGAGGCAGCGCTCATACTCACGAGCATATTTATAAGTGCATTTCTTTTTAACGTCAGCGGAAAAATGAGCACGATTGCCACCTACTATTTGTTCTTTTATCTCTTTGAGATGGGTGGAATATACTCAGTAGTTCGGTTTTCACATAAAATCAATAACGTGACATTTGCAATTACAGGACTTATGTTGTATGCATCGGCATATGCGATGCTACTTATTGCAAGGGAAAATTCTATACATATATACCCACTTATAGCTGCGGTCGCAGGACTTGGCAGCGGCTTTTACTGGGTAAATTACTACACTCTTTTTATGGTATATACAACTCCGGAGAAAAGGCAGTACGGAATGGCATTCAGCACATTGGTAATAAATACAACCGCGCTGATAGCACCGGTGCTATCCGGAACAATACTTTCAAAAGTTGCCGGAACCGCAGGATACGTAATCGTGTTCTCCATTGCGCTTGCATTTTTCTCGGTAGCTGTAGTTATGGCACTGAAACTTCGTGGAACGGTGCCTGAGAATAAGAGTCGAAAACTGTGGCCGGTTGTCAAAAAAATGTGGCACAAAAAAGTGGTCAATTTAGGTATAGTAGGTGAATTCATAAACGGTCTGCGCGGAGGAGTATATGCATTTTATCTGGGTGTATTGATATACTCAATGACATCAAATGAATTCATATTAGGACTTAGTGATACAATTAAAGGTGCGGTTGCAATCTTGGCATCTTACCTGCTTTCGCGCGTGAATTTTAAGTCAAAAGGCAGAATCACAATGCTTCTCACAGCACTTACTTTGAGCCTTGTAATAACCGGAAGCCTGTTTGTATGGTATGGCGCTCTGGCAATAATAGTCTACTACGTTATAGATTATACGTCCGGTTCGGTTGTCGCGGAGCACTTCCGAACATATGTGGGTTATGAAATAGCTGAATACGCATCTAAGCATTGCGGTGCAGATTGTACAATGGAGTACTCCGCAATAAAACTCTTAGCGCTTGAAATGGGCCGCTTGTGCGGGATTGGTGTATCATTTATGATACCGGGTGACGATAAAAATTGGATACTCATCTTCTTTGTAATATTGTCTGCAATAAACTTAGGCGGAGGCTTTATATATAAAAAGGCTGCACGCATGTGCAGTTTAGGGGAGTAGAAAAAATGAATGAAAAAGCACTTACCCCAAGACTAATGATGGTTGCATCGCTTGTGCCGGAATGTCAAACCTGTGCGGATATCGGCTGCGACCATGCACAAGTCGCCATATGGCTTGCGCGTCAGTGTAAAGTAGATAGAATAATCGCGTCAGATGTCAACGAAGGACCGCTCAGCCGCGCAAAAAGTGCAGTGCATGCGGCAAACCTTGAAGATAGAATAAACTGTGTGCAGACCAACGGTCTTGATGGTATTGAGCCACAGGATTGCGTTATAATCGCGGGTATGGGCGGTGACCTTATAGCGGATATACTAAGCCGCGCCGAATGGACCAAAAGCGGTGAGCGGACATTGATTCTTCAACCAATGACTGCGGCATACCGCCTTCGCGAATTTTTGCTCAAAAATGGGTACAGTATAGTAAAAGAAACCTATGCAGCGGAAAAAGAAAAACTGTATGCGATTATATGTGCAAAACCCGGAATGCAAGAATGCCGTGATATCTCCGAGCTATATATAAGCCGAGCAGGAGAAGAGGATACCAATGGATGCGAATATGCAAAACGCATTGTAAGAAAGCTTGAGTGTGAGCTGCAAGGTCTGCTTCAGGCGGAAGCCCCCAACCCAAAAGATATTGAGCATCGTCGTCTGGCTATTTCGCTTTTAAAAAATCGCTTTAAAATATAAATAGGAGTGACTAAAATATGAGCATATGCGTTTCGGATATCTACGAAGAACTTAAAAATTACGCACCGCTTGAATATGCGTTGGATTTTGATAATCCTGGGCATTTGGTGGGTGACTTGCGCCAACCGGTAGAGCGAGTAGTCATTGCACTTGATGTAACAAGTGCCGTGATAGACGAAGCTTTAAAGAATAACGCGCAGCTTATTATTTCCCACCACCCGCTTATTTTCAATAAGCTCGCCGCCGTGGTGTCTGACGATACCGTGGCAAGCCGTGTAATCCGCCTTATAAAATCGGATATTTCGCTCATCTGCATGCATACTAATTTAGATGCAGCACGTGGTGGGGTAAACGACATTCTGGCAGAGAGAATAGGTCTTGATAACTGCCGTGTGCTGGATATTTTGGGAATTTGCGAAAATCAGGAGTACGGCATAGGCTGCGTCGGCGAGCTTGATCATGAGGAAGATGTCACAAGCTTTTTAAAACGTGTAAAATCCGCTTTAAATGCGCCGGGGTTGAAATATACCGCGTCTGAAAGAAAAATCAAAAAAGTGGCTGTCGGTGGCGGTTCGTGCGGCTCATATCTTGAGAAGGTGTATAATCTCGGATGTGATGCATTTGTCACAGCTGATGTAAAGCATGATGTTTTCCTTACAGCTCGTGAGCTTGGGATAACCGTAGTGGATGCCGGGCATTTCTCTACAGAAAACCCGGTGTGTAGTGCGATTGAGAAGCGTCTGCGTCAGCGTTTTCCTAAGCTTGACATAAGCATCGCAAAATCAAATCGCGAGCCCGAGGAATTTTATTTAGGAGAGTAATAAACTATGGCATTGGATGCTTTGTTTTTATCTGTGCTTGTACGTGAACTTGATGAAAAACTCAAGGGTGTGCGTGTGGATAAAATACACCAACCGGATAAGGAGGGAGTTCGTTTAGCCCTGCGTACCGGTGAAAAGCTTTTGATAGATGCGGGAAATAATTATCCGCGTATTCATTTAACCAAATCAGCAAGCGAAAACCCTCAAACACCTCCCATGTTCTGCATGCTTCTTAGGAAACACCTGGCAGGCGGGAAAATTTCCGCGGTGCGTTGGCAATATCTCGAACGCGCAATAGATATTGAGTTTGACACCACGGATGAGCTTGGAATGCCTACACGAAGAACGCTCACCGCAGAGCTTATGGGGCGGCATTCAAACCTCATTTTGCGTGATGCGGATGACCGTATCATAGATTGCCTGAAGCGTGTGGATCTCGCAATGAGTGAAAAACGCCAGGTTCTGCCCGGTCTTTTCTACCAAAAACCACCCGCGCAGGATAAAAAGAATCCGCTTACAATCGGGCGTGCAGAGCTGTTTGATGAGATCTTATCAGCACCTGCCGAGGCACGCGCAGATAAATGGCTGCAGGATACCTTTATGGGGGTTTCGCCCCTTATATGGCGCGAGATTATCTATCGCGCGACGGGGGATAGCGGATTGCGCCTCTGCGAGATGGATACCAAGGCAAAAGAGCGCATTGCATCATGTGCGGTCGAACTGTTTGAGCAAGTAATCGGTGGAAAGTACGTGCCGTGGATAGTCTATGAAAACGAAAAGCCTAAAGACTTCAGCTTTTGCCGCATAAGCCAGTATGACGGAGTATATGTCGGAAAAGAAATGCAAAGCCTTTCTGAGCTTTTGGATGCCTTTTATTCTGAGCGCGGTCTGCAGGAGCGTATGCGTCAGAAATCGCAAAACATTACTAAAACCGTCCAAAATGCCTATGAACGCGCTATCCGCAAACAAGAACTTCAAAAAGAAGAACTTTTGCAGGCTCGTGACCGTGAGCGTGACCGTGAGCTTGCGGATATAGTAACCGCAAACCTCTATCGTATGGAGCGTGGAATGAACCGCCTTATAGCGCAGGACTTTTTTAAAGAGGATGCACACGAAATAGAAATTCCGCTTGATATACGTCTGTCTCCTCAGCAGAACGCAGCAAAGCTCTATAAGAGCTATAACCGCAAGAAAAATGCCGAACTGTTTCTTACTGAGCAGATAGAAAAGGGTCAGGCAGAAACTGAGTATCTCGAAAGCGTGCTGGAGAGTATTTCTCAAGCCGAAAGCGAAAAAGAACTCGAGGCAATACGTGAAGAACTCCATGACGGAGGATACATTTCGCATAGAAAAAACGCAGGGAGGACGCGAAAAAAAGACGAGCTTGCTCCGCGTGAATTCATATCCGAGGACGGTTTCAGGATACTCGTCGGTCGTAATAATCGCCAAAACGATATATTGACGCTTAAATACGCCAATAAAAACGATATTTGGATGCATACTCAAAAAATACCCGGCTCCCACGTTATCGTCGAATGTAACGGTCAGCAAGCGCCGGACAGAACACTTACTCAGGCGGCGGAGCTTGCTGCATATTATTCAAGAGCGCGCGAGTCAGGTCAGGTTCCGGTGGATTACACAAAAGTACGCAACGTCAAAAAGCCGGCGGGCGCAAAACCCGGCAAAGTAATTTATGTGGACTACCAAACCGCGTATGTTTCACCTAAAAAAATATAAGATAAAAGGAACCGTCATTTTGGGCGGTTCCTTTTGCGCTTATTTACTAAGAATCTCGTCAGATACGCGCTCGGCAAGAGCGTAAACACTGTCAAAATCTATATGCGGATTATATACCGCCTCAAGCTCATCGTGTGCGGCTT
>JAZTXE010000002.1:0-22770 GCA_045636205.1 Eubacteriales bacterium | reverse complement strand
TATTTCTTCACGGGACGATGAGGGCACCCCCCCCTACAAAAAACATTAAAACGATCATTCGTTCCTTTAAAACATTGGTTACAAAAGAAATTGGTAATACTATATGGCAAAGATCATATCACGACCATATTATCCGAGGTGAAAAGGATTATCAGAAAATATGGGAATATATAGACACAAATCCTTTAAAATGGGAATTAGATTGTTTCTATAATGATTAAAGGTCGTAGCGAAATCGCTACGACCTTTTACTGTCCTTAAGCATACACCTCATAAGATAGGATTTTTTCTTTTTGTAAATCATAACGGTTTAGATTCAACATAAAATAAGCTTTGCACAAGCAAAGCAACATTAACTTCTTCCTTATTCACTATCACCTATTACTTTCCAAAAATCGACAAAGCATTTTAGGGAACAGCGAAGAGTGAATAGGTAATAAATAAATAAAATCGAAAAGATTCTTAAGAATCTTGTCGATTTTTGGTGCCGGTGGTGGGACTCGAACCCACACGCCATTGCTGACAACAGATTTTGAGTCTGTCTCGTCTGCCAGTTCCGACACACCGGCATATTAAGCTATTGCCCCGAAACCTCAGAACAATAGCTATTATACAACAACATATTGATATTTGCAAGAGCTTTTTTATTATTCTTTGGAAATATATTGAGCTGCAGTCTTGAGCATAAGGCGTTTTGTCCCCACCGAATCAAAAGCAATTTCCAAAAGAACATCCCCGCCTATAGGTTTTGCTGTAATAACCATTCCCTTGCCAAAGCTCTTGTGCGTCAGCTTATCGCCAGGTTTAAAGCTATCCGCCTTTACATCTGTTTTCGCAGTTGTGACTGACGATGCAAAGATGTTTGACGGTCTCGCCTTGGGTTTATAATATTCGCCGCTGTTTCTCGTCTGACTTACGCTTATTACATTGACGGATGCAGGATATACAATATCCAGATAATCTTTTGGGATCTCTTCAACAAACCTTGACGGTCTGTTATATGAGGTCTGACCGAAGAGCATTCTCGACGCTGCATGCGAGATATGCAAATCTTTTCTCGCACGCGTAGCTGCAACATAGAAAAGCCTGCGTTCTTCCTCAATCTCTTCATCAATTCCTATGGAGCGAATCCCCGGGAACACACCCTCCTCCGCGCCGCAGAGGAATACAGTTGGAAACTCCAGACCTTTTGCACTGTGGATAGTCATCATAACTATTGCATCGGTTTCCTGGTCATAATTTTCTATATCGGTAAAAAGTGCAATTTCGTCCAAAAACGCGCCAAGAGTTGCATTTTCCTCATTTTGCTTTTCAAATTCGATGATGTTTGATTTAAGTTCCTGGATATTTTCAAGCCTGCCTTTAGACTCCTCATCGTTCTTTGAAATAAGCATATCCGCATATCCGCATATTCGCACCAATTCGTCATACATCTGAGAAACAGGTACTGTTTGGGCGAGGTTCTGGAGCTTTCGTATCATTTGTGCAAAGCCCATAAGCAGTTGGGCACTGCGCGCAAGTTCAGGATAAACCGAGGCATTCTCAAGAACCTCGAATAGGCTTATATTTTCTTCCCGTGCAATTATTTCCGCCTTTTCAACGGTTGCAGCACCTATTTTTCTCGCCGGAACATTTATTATCCGTTTCAGTCTCACAGCATCCGTTGGGTTATGGATAACCCAAAGATAGGCAAGCATATCTTTTACTTCCGCGCGATCAAAGAAGCGCAGTCCGCCGATTATGCGATACGGTATTCCGTTTTTCTTAAGCGCATTTTCAATCTGGTTGGACTGCGCATTAATTCGGTATAGAACCGCAAAATCACGCCATTTTTTGCCGCTTGCATATCCGTCGAGCATGGTTTTTGCTATATAGTTCGCTTCATCGGTTTCATTTGACGCGCAATATAACTTTGTAAGACCGCCGTCACTGTTATCTGTCCACAGTTTTTTGCTCTTTCGACCTTTGTTGTTGGCAATAACACTGTTTGCTATACACAAAATATTTTTGGTCGAGCGATAGTTTTGCTCAAGACGAATCGTCTTTGCATTTTCATACTGGTCTTCAAACTCAAGAATATTCTCAATAGTCGCGCCTCTGAAACGGTAAATACTCTGGTCATCATCGCCTACAACGCATATATTTTTATGCTTTCCTGCAAGCAAAGATGCAAGCAGGTACTGCGCGTGGTTTGTATCCTGGTATTCATCTATAAGAACATATTTAAACTTATTCTGATAATACTCACGCACTTCTTTAAAGTCGCGCAGGAGCGTAACCGTATGCATGATTATATCATCAAAATCCAAGGCGTTTGCCTGTCTTAACTTCTTTTGATAACTTGCATAAAGCTCAGCAATTTTTGTAAGCCGCCAGTCACCTTTTACATCTTCGGAAAACATAGCAGGCGTTTGCATATTGTCCTTAGCTTTTCCGATGATATTCAAAACAGCTTTCGCCGGAAAGGACTTTTCTTCAACGTTAAATTCTTTAATAACATCCTTCATGACACGTTCACTGTCAGACGTATCATAAATAGTAAACGATTTATCAAACCCCAGCTTATCAATATCACGTCTTAAAATACGCACGCATGCAGAATGGAACGTTGCCGCCCAAACATCGTTTGCCTCGGCACCTATCGCGCGTTCCAAACGTTCTTTAAGCTCTTTTGCAGCCTTGTTTGTAAAAGTAATAGCAATAATAGACCAAGGTGCCGCAGGTCTAACTGCGCATATCTGGTCTGCCATACGCGACTTTTCATCGGTAGGATTATTTATGTACTCCTCCAAAAACTCGCAATCCGCATCACTTAAAAACGGCGGCAAATCTTCGGACATATACGCACATCCGAAGCGGATGATATTGGCTATTCGGTTTATAAGCACGGTAGTTTTTCCGCTTCCTGCACCCGCGAGAAGTAAAAGCGGTCCTTCAGTGTGCATTGCAGCTTGCCTTTGCATGGAATTCAAGTTTTTAAATTCCAAATCTATGCGTTTTTTCCTCAGCTCTAAAAAATCTGATACGCTGTATTTTTCAAGCATTTTTTCACCTAATCAGTTTAATCTAAATATGCCGCGCCGATTATGCCCGCGTCATTTCCAAGCTCTGCGACGATAATTTTAGTCTGAGTATCACCCTTTGAGTAACGCTCTTCCTCAACTATCTTCTCAAGCGGTTTTATGAGATAATCTTTCTCTTTGGATATACCGCCGCCTATAATGATTGCATCGGGTTGCAGAATATCTATCATATCGACTACGCCGACTGCAAGGTATCTTACAAACTGGTAAATAACACGGGTACCTGTTTCATCCCCTGCCCTGAGTGCATCAAATGCAGTTTTTCCGTTAACTTTGAATATATCTCCTTCGCAGTATTTCCACATAATGCTGTCCGGCGCATTGACCATTGCCTCTCTGGTCTGGCGTATAAGCGCGGTTGCTGATGCATACAACTCAAAGCAACCGTGTCTTCCGCAGTTGCACGGAAGTCCATCTTCTTTTATTACCATGTGTCCCAACTCGCCCGCTGCACCGTTGCAACCGACGAATATTCTGCGGTTTATGACTATACCGGAACCGACGCCTGTTCCAAGCGTAATCATTACCGCACTGTCATATCCCTTTGCCGCACCTGCAATAACCTCACCGAGTGCGGCTACATTTGCATCGTTGTCGATAAACGTCTTTACTCCGCAAGCTTCTTCAACTTTGGCACGCACATCGATATTTGAAATAGGTACATTATTGCAATAAAGAACCATCTTGCTCTTTGAATCAACATGTCCGGGAACTCCTATGCCTATTGAGTCGAGCTTACCGTCCGGTGTTGCCGCTTTCATTCGCTCACAGAGCATAATAATATCATTTATTATCTGTTCACCGGAATTAATATCCGTAACCACACTGTCCTTCTTTACGATATTATAATTATCGTCAACCAGTCCGGCTTTGACGCTCATTCCACCTAAATCAATTCCTACACGCATTGTTTAATCTACCTTTCTACATCTGTTCAAAATGTTCGTTTATACGCTGGGTAAGCTCCTGCGCAGCGTTATATCCCATCTTCTTATGACGGTTATTCATCGCTGCTACTTCGATAATAACCGCAAGGTTTCGTCCGGGTTTTACCGGAACCGTAAGGCACGGTATGCTTACGTCCAGAATCTGGGAATATTCATTGTCCATCCCCAGTCGGTCGTAATGCTTATCTGCTCGCCACTGCTCAAGGTTAATTATCAAATCAACCTTTTCGGTCGGCTTAACTGCACCCATACCGAATATACGGCGCACATCAACCACGCCGATGCCGCGAAGCTCGATAAAGTGGCGTATAATTTCCGGTGCACTTCCTACAATAGCTTTTGCAGAAACTTTTTTAAGTTCGACCGCATCGTCTGCTATAAGGCGATGACCACGTTTTACAAGCTCAATCGCGGTTTCGCTTTTTCCGACACCACTCTCTCCCAAAAGGAGGATACCCTCGCCGTATACCTCAACAAGTACACCATGGCGTGTAATGCGCGGCGCAAGGCATACGTTAAGGTACGCGATAAGAGCCGCCATAAATGCCGAGGTTTGCTCTTCGCTCTTTAAAAGCGGAGTATTATACCTTTTAGCTGCCTCAATAAGCTCATCCGACGGGCACATTCCTCGCGTAAAAATAATTGCCGGAACGTCAATAGACAAAAGCCCCTCAAAGCTTTTAAGACGCTCCTCATCCGAAAGTGAGTTGAGGTATTCCATCTCTACCATTCCCACTATCTCTATACGCTTATTGTCAAAAAAATCAAAAAATCCGGACAATTGCAAGCCGGGACGATTTACGTCGTTGCACTCTATCTCAATATCCTCGTAACCCTCCGGTCCGTAAATGACATCAAGATTTAATTCATTTATTATCTCCTGAAGCTTAATTGTATAATGGCCGTAGTTTTCTTCCATAACCGTATCCTCCGTTATAAGCGCTTTTCTTCTATATATTATATACTGACAAGCCCTTATTTGCAACGTGGAATTGCTCATAAAATAAAAAAACAAAAATATCAGAAATTTTTTTATTATTTCCCCTTGCATTTTTCTGAAATTTCTGATATTATATTAAAAGCCGTAAAAATTCAGACGGTATTTTATGTATAAATCCGTGTATTTAACATTTTACGCGGTATCCAGATAGCCGGTTGGTTCTAAAGGAGGTGCAGCAAATGGCTAAATGTGAGATTTGCGATAAGGGCGTTACTTTTGGCATTAAGGTTTCCCATTCACACAGACGTTCAAATAAGGCTTGGAAACCCAATATCAGACGTGTCAAGGCTGTGGTTGATGGTTCTCCCCGCCATGTTTACGTTTGTACGAGATGCCTCCGCTCCGGTAAGGTTACTCGCGCAGTTTAAAAACGCATACTTATGTAAGTTAGGTACTGTTTGAAAAATCAAACAGTACCTTTTACTTTAGTGCTTTAGCGAAACCTCCTATGGTAGTTTTTTAATTCTACCATAGGAGGTGCTTTTTGCTATTGTCCGTTTTTACTGGACTTGTTCAGAGGGAAAGCCTTTTTTATTTAAGCATTAAGTGGTGCAAAATAACAAAACGATATTCCTCATTATAAAAAACAGACCCCCGGAAATTGCCCAAACCCACAACCATTTTTCATTCACAAGTATTGTGTGTATTTTCTTGCCACTAAGCACTGATATATTGAGTAACAGAAATGATACAATTAGATAAATAGTGAGCAAAAAAAGATATGGATTATTTTCAAATGCCATAGAAAAGTTAAAATTCATCAAATGATATACAAATCTTGTCCCACCGCAGCCTACGCAGTATACACCCAGGTACTGTCTTAACGGACAAGCAGGCAGATAAACTGCAAATTTATCCCATAACGCATAAACTGATGCAGCGCATGCAATAATCGCTGTGTCAAGCAGGAGAATCATCCTTTTACTCAAGGAATAAGCCCCCAATGATAAAGTGCATATTCTATTCCGTTTGTTTCAATATACGCAATAATTCCAATGACCATAAGAATAGATATCATAATAGCCATAGCTATGGAAATCCCACCTAAAATAATTCCCGCAACAGCCATTGCGCTTTTCCCTTTGCGCAGACTAACCGCCCCAAGAACAACCGATAGAATCGCGCAAGGCACTGAAACATATATAAGGCAGCACATCACCAAAGATACGATACCCAATATCATTGATGCAATCGCCATTGCGTTGCGTTTTTTCTTCATGGGATACTGAGTGTAGATATTTTCATTGAAATTATCCATTCCATCTCACCTCATCTTTATAATACCGCATCAATCGCTTCGCGGATATTTCGCACAAATTTAATCTCCATACCATCAGGGATTTTAATATCCTTTTCATTTTGCTTTGGCATAACACATGTGTCAAAGCCAAGCCGTGCAACCTCTGCCACACGTTGTTGCGCAGCATTTACGCTTCTAAGCTCACCTGTGAGTCCTATTTCGCCAAAAGCTGCAACACCTGAGCCAATATGCGCATCCTTGCAGCTTGATGCAATAGCCAAAACCGTTGCCAAATCTGCTGCAGGCTCGTCCAGCTTAAGACCGCCTACGACATTGATATACGCATCGCAGTTGCCTATTCTGAATCCCGCGCGTTTTTCTAAAACCGCAAGCAAAAGCATCGCACGGTTATAATCCACACCCGCGCTCATTCTTCGCGGTGTTCCGAAGCTCGACGCGGTGATGAGCGCCTGCACCTCGGCAAGCACCGGACGCGAGCCCTCCATAACGCATGCAACGCATGTCCCCGGTACATTCTCAGGCCGTCCTTCAAGTAACATAGCCGACGGATTTCCAATCTCTGCCAAGCCATTATCTCGCATTTCAAAAACGCCTATTTCATTTGTCGAGCCGTAGCGATTTTTTGCCGCGCGAAGAATTCTATATGTCATGTTTCGATCGCCCTCAAAGTACATGACGCAATCGACCATGTGTTCAAGAACCTTAGGACCTGCTATCATTCCGTCTTTATTGACATGCCCGACGACAAATACGGTGACATTCTCACCCTTTGCCAAATTCATAAGGCTCATCGTACACTCTTTTACCTGAGCTACACTACCGGGAGCGGATGACATTCCCTCGCTGTAAATAGTTTGAATGGAGTCGACAATAAGGACATCGGGTTTAGTTTGCCTCGTAGCCTCCAGAACATCCTCAATGTCAGTTTCTGCATAGATATAAAGTTCGGATGTATTAACACCCAAGCGCTCTGCTCTCATCTTAAGCTGGCGCTGAGATTCCTCACCGGATATATATAGAACCTTATAGTTTTTACATAAGAAAGCGCAAATTTGAAGCAAAAGAGTTGACTTTCCGATTCCGGGTTCACCACCAACCAAAACAAGTGACCCTCTTACCGCGCCACCGCCGAGAACACGGTTTAATTCACCCATCCCTGTATCAAACCTAATCTCATCCTCGCACCCGATTTTAGTAATGGGCAGAACCTCGCTTTTTCTCCACGTAGTAGATCTGCTTACTTCCTTTTTAATTTCTTTCGGCTGCTCGACCATAGTGTTCCAGCTGCCGCATGCCATGCATTTCCCTGACCATTTTGCAGATTCATTCCCGCAATCGGTACACACAAATACAGTCTTCGACTTCATCTATTCTCACCCTATTCCTGGCTTATAAATTGCAGATATCCCGCCGCAATGCACATTGCAAGCTTAGTCTGATACTCCTCGGTTACAAGCAGTGCTTCCTCACTGTAATTTGATAAAAAACCACACTCAGTCAACACCGCAGGGCACTCCACATGGTTTAAAAGATAAATGCTCTTTTCGGCTTTTTTCACCGAGCGGTTATTGCCGTCATTCATTCCGACTTTCAGCATATCCTGCACAGACTCTGCCAGAGCTTTGCTCTTGTCATTATTCACTGAATAAAAAACCTGCGCTCCCCTACAGCTTTCCTGCGGAAAGAAATTCAAATGCACACTCAAAAGAACCGGGTTCTCCGCTTTATTGACAAGTTTTACCCGATTCTTAATATCGGAAACTTTTCGCCCGCGTATAGAATCGCCCTCGTCGTGTATTGACTCGTCTCCTTCGCGAGTCATAACCGTATTCTCTCCGCAAAACTCCAATATAGCTTGCAGCTTGCGTGATATACTCAGGTTGATCCCTTTTTCCAATGTTCCGGTTACGCCGGTTGCACCGCCGTCCTCACCGCCGTGCCCGGGGTCAATAATAACCGTGCTCATATTTTTATTATTCTCAAAAAAAGCTGGCATTTCCATATGCCTTTCCGCAACCGACTGAAAAAGCATAACAATAACACCTACTGCAACAGTAAGATACGCAATCAGATTATATTTCAAAGCTCATCACTCCAACTAACATATGTTGAAGTATATGGATAAGAGCCACACTCTATGTACCGAAAACAGTCCTACTTGTTGTCCTTTTTATAAAAAATATATTCGCTTAATCTAAAGGCTTTGACGCCCGCAATATATCCAAATCCACACGCTATCGGCATTGCAATAACTGGAACAAAATGCAATATTGGAGCCGCTTGGATTAAATTAAACATAACAGAAAATGCCCAAAACCAAATGCGGTATACTATTTCAAAAACCGCCTGCCCCATAACCGTTATTCCGCCCAGCGGAGTTATTGCGGAAAGGAAAGCCAAAAGTGCAATGACAAGATTTAAAACAGACCCAATCGCACCTGCAACAAATCCATGGCCCGGTGAATATTTAATTTGCTTACTGTTTATGTAAATCTTATCCGATGCCCCTGCAATCCATCCTTCATGATATGAGAAAAACAGACCAAACCCCAAACAAATTAAATACATTGCCGCGGTTATATATTCGTTTTCAAATCTCCCGAGCAAGCTGCTTACCATCAACGCTATAAGCATGGATAAGACCTGTCCGCCTACTAATCCCGGCACCATCTTTCCGTAGCTTCCTTTTCTTTTTGGGCTAATCATTTGTATTTACACATCCTTACTGAAAATAACAAGAGTTCTTCCACTTATCGTATGAATTTCACCCATCCGCGAAATGAGCTCATTTGAAACACCTATCGGGCAATTTCTCTTTAGCGTTTGATTATCGAGAGGATATTTAAAGCCTTTAAGCGTAACACCTGAAAGCTCGCTGTCAAGCGGGAGAAGAGATACATACTTAAACTCTTCCGGTATCACCGCTTCATCTTCACGCAACTCGCCACTCTCGTCCCCACCTTTAATTGTGAGTTTTCCTCCGCCATGGTAAAGAATACGGTTTTGTTTATCCATTATCACTCCGCGAACACCATATTCAGAGAGCATTTCCAATAGAAAAACATTAGCAAAATAGTGGTCTGCACGTCCGTTGGTACACCCGATAATGTATATACATCCGGCACCCTGCTCAATTGCCCATAAAAGTGCGGTGTGCAAATCCGTGTAATCCTTTTCTTTGGGAAGGACTATACCCCGAACATTTTCAGGTTTATTCCCGGAATCTAAGTCACCTATAAAAAAGTCAGGCTCTATTCCGGCATCAAATGCCGATTTTATACCGCCGTCAGCGCATATCACGGGAATATTTTTTTCTGCAAGCGGTTTAATTGCAGACAAATCCGTATCAGGAGATGAGCCTATAATTATCCACCGTTTATTCATGTGGCTCACTTCCTTTCACTGCCTGCTCTCTTTTGTTCCCATTCAGGGATTTCTTTCATGGCTTCATAAAGTCTTTCATAACTCTCCATTCGGCTCTTTGCAATTTCGCCTCTGTCAAAAGCCGCTCTCACAGCACAGCCTTTATCCTTAAGGTGTGCACAACCCTGAAATGCACAGTCATCCAAATACTTTTCAAATTCAGGGAAAAGATATTGAAGTTTATCTTTATCCGTAATTTCCATACGACCGGTATCAAAAGCAGAAAATCCAGGGGTATCTGCAATCCACGTATTTTCCTCAATTTTGATAATTTCCACCTGGCGCGTTGTATGTCTTCCTCGCCCTATTTTATCGTTTATTTCACCGGTTTTAAGCTCCAAATCCGGCTTTATTTTGTTGAGCAGAGTTGATTTACCGACACCTGAATTTCCGGTAAATGCAGAAAATTTCCCGCGAAGAAAAGATAGAAGCTCATCTGTCCCCTCCCCGGTATTCGCACTTGCACAAAACACAGGAAATCCGGCATTTTTATAAATATCCGTAAGTGTCTCGCCAGACTCCAAATCGCATTTATTTACAACTATAACAGGTGTTATGTCCTGACTCACGGCTATCGCGCAAACTCGATCAATCAGGAAAACATCCGTAACCGGTGCTGCCTGAGATGCGACAATCACCAGCATATCAAGATTTGCAATCGGCGGTCTTATAAGCTTATTTTTTCGCGGATGAAGCTCCATAAGATAACCGCTGCCGTCCTGAGCTACGGATATATCCGCCCAATCGCCGGCAAGCGGAGAAATGCCGAGTTTGCGGAATTTACCGCGCGCTCGGCACTCAACTATCCCTTCACCGGTATCCACATAATAGAAGCCGCCAATACCTTTTAAAATTCGTCCCGTCTTATTCATAATCAGCCAAAATTCACCGAAATTTCATTAAAGAGTTTATCGTTTATATAAATTGATACAGTTGCCGTTCCTTCACCGCTTATGGTGACATTTGCAGTTCCTTCACTCGCCCTATGCGTTTTTGCATACACCGGGTTTCCGTTAACCTTTACTGTAAGAGTAAAGCTTTCAGGGCTTGTAGGAAGCTTTATGGGAATCGTTTTGCTCTTGCCGTCATCCTCAGGAGGTTGATTATTGTTCTCAGATGTCGCCGGCGGTTGCTGGTTCTCGACTGGTTTAGAGCTTTCGCTTTGACCGCTTGCAGGTTTATTCTCATTCCCGCTTTGTGTGTTACCATTTACCGTGGGCTTGTTCTGCTCCGGCTTATTATCTTTAACAGTCTCATCTTCCTGCGGACCGGAGCTTATTTGTATATCAATACCTGTCTTTTCCTCGACCTCAGTATCCTTGGCAACACTTTGGGAAACTACCGTGCCTTTGGGTCTTGAGCTTACAATCTCTTCAATCTCGCCGACGATAAGCTCACTGTTTTCAAGCTCACGCACCGCCTGTGCCTGAGTCATACCATATAAATTAGGAACTTTGGTATTCTTGACCTCTTTACCCTTGCTTAGATATACAGTAACAGTTTCGCCCACTGCGATATCCTCTCCGGCCTTGGGTTCAGTTCGGATTACATAATCCTCAACTATCTCTTCAGAGGTTTCATACTCAATCTTAATTTCCAAGCCCTGTTCATTTTCAAGCTCAATACGCGCTTGTTTCTGAGACATATTCGTAACGTCGCTGACTTTGACCATCTTGGTACCCTGACTTATCACCACGCGTATTTCAGCATTTTCTTTGACAGTTTTCCCCTCGGCAGGGATTTGACTTATAATCTGTCCCTCTTCATATTCGGAATTGAATTCTCGTCCGTCTTCAATGATTTGGAAAGCATCATATGCCTTATCCTCTATAACTTCCTCAAATACTTCTCCGACTAATTTCGGCACAGTAAATTCAGAGCGGCCGCCACCGAAAATAGTTGTAAGCAACGCGATTACACCTGCCAAAAATATCCCGCCGGCTACGATTCCCGCTATAAGTGGCACTTTTGAAAATGCACCTTCATCTTCATCTTCGTCATCGTCAAATTCGTCGTCCCAATCGTCACCGGGCTTGTATTTGGTCGTGTTTCCGTCTTTATACGCTACTGCCGAAGTATCAATCTTCCTTGTTCTTTCACCATCGTTTGTCGCGTTTTCTCCGATATCAAAAACACCACATTCAAGCACAACATTCGGATTTTTACGAAACTCCTCCAAATCTTCCAGCATCTCATCACATGACCTGTAACGCTTTGCCAAATCTGCACACATCGCACGCATGGTTATATTCTCAAGTGCTTCAGGAATTTCAGGATTAATATCCCTCGGATTCAATGGCATCGAATTTATATGTTGAATTGCAACTGATACCGGCGAATCCCCCTCATACGGAAGCCTTCCGGTAATCATTTCATAGAGCATAACACCTGTAGAATAAATATCCGCACGTGCATCAATATGTCCTCCGCGAGCTTGCTCCGGCGAAATATAGTGAACCGAACCCAATGCCTCCTTGGTAAGAGTTCCCTGGGTTGCTGCAAATCTGGCAATACCAAAATCTGCAACTTTTATCGTTCCATCACGCAGCAACATAATATTATGCGGCTTTATATCACGATGTATAATACCCTTTTCATGAGCGTGCCCGAGCGCTTTTAAAATCTGCGTTACAAAATGAAGCGCTTCCTTCCACGTAAGCGTACCTTTATGCTCCATATACTGCTTAAGTGTCATTCCGTCGAGCAATTCCATTACTATGTATTCAACGGAATTGGAGCGTGAAACGTCGTAGACTGCCATTATATTAGGATGCGAAAGCATAGCTACAGCACGGCTTTCGCCGTGAAATCGGTTTCTGAATTCATCATCCTTTGCAAATTCTTCTTTAAGTATCTTTACCGCTACAAGTCTGTTTAGTCTGTGACAACGCGCCTTGTAAACCTTTGCCATTCCACCGGTACCTATAAGCTGAAGAATTTCGTATCTGTTATCCAAAAGCTTTCCAATATATTTATCCATCTCCACGCCCCCTTTAAATAGCCAATAAAACGGCTGTTATATTATCATATCCGCCACGAGAATTTGCAATTTCGGTAAGTCGTTGGCAACACTCCTCGAGCTCACCGCCGTACAGTACTTCATAAAGTATCTCCTGGTCGGACACCAAATTAGTAAGTCCGTCAGTGCACATAAACACGAATTCACCGGGTTCTGCCGCAACTGTATACACATCACCGCTTACGGTTTCGTCTGTTCCTACGGCACGTGTTATCAGGTTCTTGCCTGGATGCTCTTTGGCCTCCTCCGCGGTCAGCTTGCCCATCTCGACCATATCCTCCACTACCGAATGGTCACGAGTAATGCGTACTATATCTTCCTTGTTTATAAGATACGCTCTGCTGTCTCCTACATTTATGATTACCACACCGTCCTGAGCGGTTATTGCAGCAACAAGCGTTGTACCCATTCCTTTATAAAACGCATCAGAAACCGCCATATCATTTACACTCTGATTGGCAGCCGAGAGAGAATCAACCATTATCTCTTCGATGTCCTTACTCTTTATCCCGGGTCTTAATATGCTTTTTGCATGCTCAACAAATGAGTTAGATGCAAGCTTCGAGGCGACATTTCCGGCTTTTGCACCGCCCATTCCGTCACAAACGACGCACAGTGCCTGACCGTCCTCTAATATCTCCGTGTAAAACGAGTCCTGATTATTCTGCCGGACCTGTCCTACATCCGTATAACCCCAAACCGTCATTTACCATCACCTCTCTCGTTATCTTCCGCGACAACCGCGCGTTTTAACTGACCGCAGGCCGCATCAATGTCTGCGCCCAAACTGCGGCGCACGGTAACCGTGAGTCCATACTTTTCAAGACCCGACTTAAACTCCTCAATTCGTTTTTTAGAGCTTGGCTGATACTCACGCCCTTCTACCGGATTTAACGGTATCAGATTAACGTGGCAAGGAAATCCGTAAAGGAGCTCACCGAGTTTTTTCAATGCTCTTTCGGTATCACTTACACCGTCAATCATCGTATATTCAAACGATATACGCCGCGATGTCTCAGCAAAATAATATTTACACGCATCAATTAATCTCTTTAAGTTGTATTTGCGATTTATAGGCATAATTTTACTGCGCGTTTCATCCTCAGGTGCATGCAAGGAAATGGACAATGTTATTCCTAATTTTTCCTTTGCAAGCTCTTCTATTTTATCACAAACTCCGCAGGTAGAGAGCGAAATATGCCTCATCCCTATATTAAGCCCCAACGGGTGGTTAACAATATGTAAAAAGCGGAGGACATTTTCATAATTGTCAAGCGGCTCACCGGTGCCCATCAAAACGATGTTTGAAACTTTCTTTCCGGTATCCGCCTCAATCCGCAGTATTTGTTCTTCAATCTCCGAAGGCGTTAGTCCACGCACAAGTCCGTCCATTGTAGACGCGCAAAACGCACACCCCATGCGACATCCAACCTGTGTTGACAAACACACGGTATTACCATGGTGATATTCCATAAAAACCGACTCAACGCAATTCCCATCCGGCATGCGCCAAAGATATTTAATTGTTCCGTCTTCTTTGGAAACCTGCTTTCTCGAAACTTCTGCACAGCGTATTTCGCATTTTTCTGCAAGTTTTTCCCTCAAAGACTTTGAAACATTGGTCATCTCCGAAAAAGAACGCACTCCGGAATGCAACCAACGAAAAATCTGCTGTGCCCTGAACTTCGGCTCATTCATTTCCGCCAAAAAAAGTTCAAGCTCCTCGGGAAGCATTGATTTAATATCGACCATGAATAATTCCTCTCTTAGGACATTTATAATTTATTCTTTTCGCCTCATTTTGCAAATATAAAATCCGTCAGTACAATGAGTTGTAGGAAGCAGAGTAATATCCCCCTGCACACTCTCGCAAAGTCCCGGCAGATAGAATTCTTCTTTTTCAAACTCCGGATTTTCCTTTAAAAAAGCATCCGTCACTCTTTCATTCTCCTGCGGGACAATCGTACACGTTGAATACACGAGCACTCCACCCGGTTTTACATATCGCGATACATTTTTTAGAATCGCTGACTGAAGCGCGGGCAAATTTTTGAGCTCATCCGGATTTTTATATCTTATATCGGGTTTTTTACGGATTATTCCAAGTCCAGAACACGGTACATCTGCAAGAACCGCATCAAACGCATTTTCAAATTCCGGGCAATATTCCGCCGCATCTCTAAGCTCTGTATGTACGCAAGTAATACCAAGTCTTTTCGCAGCCTTATTTAAAATCTCTATCTTATGCGGATGTATGTCGCACGAGTAAAGCTCACCCTTATCTTCCATTTCCTGAGCCATAACAAAAGATTTTCCGCCGGGTGCTGCACACGCATCGAGAATCTTCAGCCCTGGCTTTGCCCCGACTATCATTCCGGCTATTTGGCTTGCAGTATCCTGCACTGTTATTAGTCCCTCTTTATACGCAAAAAGTTCCTCAATATTCCCGGGATTTTTAAGCACTATGCAGCCCGGAAGCCACTCATGCGCGCATGCCTCAACGTTATCTTTCCGAAGCTCTGCTATTGCAATATTCACATCACACTTTATCAAATTAACTCTTGCGGTTATTTCCGGGACCAAGTTATTCGCCTTAAGGATTTCTTCTGCATTTTCTCCGAAAATTTTCAGGTACTTTCCCACTAACCATTCGGGATGGCTGGTCAGCACGGAAAGCCTATGTTTTTCATCACCCTGCGGCATAGGCAAATCCTCTTTGCTATCTGCAATCCTTCTCAATATCGCGTTTACAAATCCCGCAGCTTTAGGGTTATCTGCTCGAGCAGCTTTCACCGCCTCATTCACAGCCGCGCTTACCGGTATGCGGTCTAAATAAAGAATCTGATATATGCCGATTCTCAATATATCGCGAATTTTGGGATTAATCCTTTTGACACTTGAAAATAATTCAATATAAAAATCCAAAAGCATACGGTTTTGGATTACTCCATAACAGATATTCGACGCAAGAGCCACATCGCGCTGTGACATATCATTTGCACGTGCGATTTTCTTAAGATACGCTTCCGACCATGCACCTTCGCGCCTGTATGCAATTAAGGTATTAAGGGCCGCCGCTCTTGCGTCCATTCTGATATTCTCCGTTTCTTATTATTAATCTCTGCGTCTGCCACCAAACAAAATTATAAGCCGCAAAAACTGCGCCAGTGACACTGCGAGCGCCGCGACATATGTCATAGCTGCTGCAGAAAGCACCTTCTTTGCGCTCGGTAATTCTTCATCCGAAAGAGTCCCGCTCATCTCAAGGGATGCCAAAGCGCGCCTTGACGCATTAAACTCCACCGGAAGCGTTATAAGCTGAAAAAGAACCGCCGCACCGAAAAACACTATACCCGCTGTTACAAGCGCCTGAAAGCTAAAAACAAACCCCAGCAATATAAGTGGCATTGCTAGGACCGACCCAAAGCGCGAAATCGGAATAATCGCCATCCGCCACTTTATCGGAGCATAGCCTACCGCGTGCTGAATTGCATGTCCGCACTCGTGCGCAGCAACACCTGCTGCAGCCACGGAACTTGAACCATACACGCTATCAGACAAGCGTACAACCTTTGCCTTTGGGTCATAATGATCGCTGAGTGAGCCACTGCAATGCTCTACTCTTACATTCTCAAGTCCGTTTGATTTAAGCATCGCCTGCGCAATCTGAGCACCCGTGAAGCCGCGCATTATTCTCACTTGACTGTATTTTCTAAACGTGCTCTGAACTCTTGACTGTGCGATAAGCGTAAAAATTATCGCAGGTAAAACAAAAATGATATATGTTATATCAATTCCCCAATAATACATTTAAAAGACACCGCCTTGAAATTATTTTAATACCTTACCTATCATGGTTGGATGTCCTCTGAAATATGCATCCGGAGCCATACGTTTACTTCCCTCCGGCTGGAACTCGCTTATAATTACAGAACAACCGTCACCTGTCGTAACTGTCATTCCGTCATCGTCAACCTTAACAACGCTTCCGGGCACGGCGCTGCATTTTTCACCAAGTTTAGCCTTAATTACTTTAATGCGCATATCATCGCAGAGTGTATATGCTATCGGCCAACTGTAGCAACCACGAATCAGACAGTCAATCTCCCCTGCACTCTTAGACCAGTCAATATGTGCATTTTCTTTTGAAAGTGGCGGAGCAAGCGTACTGAGCGCATCATCCTGAGGAATTCTTTGAACATTACCGCTTTCGATTTCCTTTAACGTCTCAACAAGTACTTCTGCACCCATCGGTGCCAAACGCTCAAATAAGCTCTCAGCGGTATCGTCTGATGTAATGTCAGTAACCTTTGTAAGCAAAACATCCCCGGTATCGAGACCTTTATCCATAAACATCGTGCATACTCCGGTTTTTTCCTCGCCGTTTATAACCGCCCACTGTATGGGAGCTGCACCTCTGTACTTAGGAAGCAGTGAACCGTGAACGTTTATGCAACCAAATTTAGGATATTTCAAAATATACTCAGGAAGTATCTTCCCGTATGCAACCACTGCAATAACATCCGGATTATACTCCTTAAGTATCGGCAAAAGCGCCTCGTCTTTTAAGCTCTCCGGCTGATAAACAGGTATATCATTCTCCAAAGCAACAACCTTTACCGGAGGCGGTGTCATCTTCATTCCGCGCCCTTTTGGTCTGTCAGGCTGCGAAATGACAGCCAAAACCTCATGCCCTGACTTTATCAGCGCCTCAAGTGGTGGAACCGCAAAATCCGGCGTTCCCATATATAAAACTCTCACTGGCGGTCTCTCCTTTGCTTATTCCACATCGAACATCTCATCTGCCTTATCTGCAAACAGTATTCCGTCCAAATGGTCTATCTCATGGCAGAACGCACGCGCCATAAGACCTTCTCCGCCCACGTCAAAGAAACATCCAAGTCTGTCCTGCGCAGAAACCTTAACGTAATTAGGACGTTTTACAGTCCCACATACGCCCGGCAGGCTTAAGCACCCTTCCGCGTCTACCTGCTCGCCCTTCATCTCTGTTATCACAGGGTTTACAAGCTCAATATACGTATCATCTATACGAACAACCACTACTCTGCGAAGTATGCCCACCTGAGGTGCAGCAAGACCAACGCCATTTGCCGCATCCATAGTTTCTCTCATATCATCAAGCAATGTATGGAGTCTGCCATCAAACTCAGTGACCTCTCTCGAAGTTTTACGAAGCGTAGGGTCGTTATCGGTTAAAATATTTCTGATTGCCATTTCATTTCCTCCCGTGCAAACAAATATATTATATTAAGTATACCTTTTTTCTCTCATGATAACAAGTCTTTTACGTATATTTGAACGTATTTTTCATTAATCTTTTGGTTGCAAAAACTACATCTCTTCGGAGTTTACGTCCGCTGAAATCTGAAGCCCGTTGTTTTGTTTATCAAGTTTAAAATCACGTATAAGGCTTGAAATCAAAGTACGCATCCGCCTGTCAAAATCCCCGCCTATCTGCACCTTGAACCTGAAACGGTTGTTAACCTTCGCAACCACCGCAGCTGCGGGTCCAAAAACTTCTGTTTGGACATCGCTGAAACCGTTTTTCTTTGCATATGAAAGTTTACCGAGTATGCGCATACAACCGCGTACAGCGGCATCTTCACTCTCACCTGAAACTGTAATTGAGATCAAATCCCTAAACGGCGGAAGTTTGCGAATTTCACGCAATCTTATTTCATCCTCATAGAATCCCATATAGTCCTGCTTCGCGGCAAGCTCTATAACCGCATTCTTAGGGGATAAAGTTTGAAGAACCGCCCGCCCTTCTTTATCTCCTCGGCCCGCACGTCCTACAACCTGCGTTATAAGTGAAAATGTATCCTCCGCGGCATAGTAGTTATCAATATAAAGTGCCTGGTCAGCAGATAAAACACCTACAAGGGTGACATTTTCAAAATCCAACCCTTTTGTTATCATCTGAGTACCAAGGAGAATCGGGATTTTTTCATCCCTGAATTTATTTAAAATATCTTGATGTGCACTCTTTTGGTATGTTGTGTCCATATCCATACGTATAACACCGACGCCCGGAAAAAGCTCTTCAAGCTCACTTTCAACCTTTTGCGTGCCCGCACCTACAAAGCGAATTTTCCCTCCGCATTCGCAGGCAGTGCTTGCCTGAGTCGAATATCCGCAGTGATGGCACATAAGCCTCCCGTTTGCCGAGTGGTACGTTAGAGAAACACTGCAGTTCGGGCATCCCGGAACCTCACCGCAGTCCATGCAAATCGCATATCTACCTGCACCGCGCCGATTTAAAAACAGTATGCTCTGTTCACCTTTTGCAATGTTTTTCTCCAACTCCTCGCGCAATTGCGGACCTATGCATCCGTTATTTCCGTCTTTAAGAGCCTCACGTATATCAGATATTATAACTTTCGGCATATCACGCTCATTAAACCTGTTTTCAAGCAAATAGAGTTTATACTTTCCGCTCTTTGCCTGATACATACTGTCCACCGAAGGGGTTGCCGAGCCTAAAAGCAAAAGTGCATTATTTGCAACGCATCTGAACTTAGCAACATCCCTCGCATGGTATCTGGGCGTATTTCCGGACTTATACGTATGCTCCTGTTCTTCATCCAGAATAATTATTCCCAGATTGTCAAGTGGCGCAAAAACCGCGCTCCGGGTTCCTACTACCACACGCACATCGCCGTTTCGTATGCGCTTCCATTCATCAAGTCTCTCACCCGCAGCCAACGCACTGTGTAAAATAGCTATTTTATCGCCGAAATAACTGCTGAACCGCTCAACCATCTGCGGTGTAAGCGCAATCTCGGGAACTAACATCATTGCACTTTGTCCCCGCGCGAGTGCATACTCAATAAGCTTGATGTATACAAGAGTTTTTCCGCTTCCGGTAACTCCGTAAAGCAGGGCACAAGACGGCTCATTTCTATCCATATTGGAAACCAATCCCTCGTATGCCCTATTTTGCTCTTCGTTTAAGCTTATCTCTTCCTTTGGACTGCCGATAGTTATTTTCGGGCGCCTGAAAACCTCCTGCTCGCAAAACTCAATTATTCTATTTTTTTCAAGAGTTTTAAAAACGCTCATGGAAGCTCCGGTAAAATACTTAAGCTCATTTACCGAAAGGCATCCGCTTATTTTAAGAAGTTCAAGAACATCACGTTGCCCCGCACTTATGCGTTTTTGGCTCATATAACTTTCAAGCTCCTGCTCAGTACACAGAAGCCGAGCCATTCTCTCGGTCTTATCATTTACTCCTCTTCGTACAGAGTTTTCCAAAGTGAGTATTCCGTTGTTTTCAAGAATATCTATAACCTGACTACCCTGCTTTGTCTTCAAAGCTTCATCAACACTTGCCTTTGTTATTTTCCCTTTGCAGTTGAATATATAATCTACTACATGTTCACCGTCTGGCAAATGCTCGGTAAGTTTTTTTGCAACATCTTGCTCAGAGCGTTTTGAAACCGTATACACGGTCTCAAAACGGTACCAAATTCCCGCCGGCAACATAGCTTTCATGACATCATAAAACGTGCAAAAACACCTGTCACGAAGCCACAGCGCCAAACGCACACTCTCCGCATCAAGTATCGGAGACTCATCAAGCAGCTGCAAAACAGGTTTAAGCCCTTTGGCATTCGAACTATCCGTAAGCCCGATGACTACAGCTTCACTTTTCCTGTTTCCTCTGCCAAAGCCTACAAGTACTCTGCAACCAATGTTTACTTTACCGAGAAGTTCTTCCGGAATCTCATAATCATAAGGTTTATCTATCGCATAAGTACAGGCTTTAACTGCAACACGCGCTATATTCATACTGCTCAACTCATCTCACCACCCTTGCATAATTAATACAAAAGAGCCGTCTCCCCAAACCAGAGACAGCTCCCATTGCAGAAGCAAGCGCTTTGCCGCCTCTTCCGTTTTTTATAAATATTTATTCTTCTTTGAGCTTTGCGCACAGCTGACCGCCAGCAATTTCATTGATTGCACTGCGGACGGGCTTCTCATTCAAACCCTTCTCCTGCTTCTCTGCGTTTTCAGCAATCTGACGTGCACGCTTTGCCGCTACATTCACAAGTAAATATCGGCTGGGTACATTCTTAAGCAACTGATTCATAGACGGATATAACATAACTTGCACCTCCAATTAAAATACAAAAGCAATTTTATTCTTCAACTTCATCGTTGCTATCCGGAGCATCGCCCTTGCCGTCAAGTCTGTGGGCCACGGTTTCCGGCAAAATAGCCGAAAGAATAACATGGTCACTGTCCATAACTATTACAGCTCGGGTACGTCTTCCGTACGTTGCATCAATAAGCATGCTGCGATCGCGCGCCTCCTGGATAATTCTCTTTATCGGGGCTGACTCAGGGCTTACAATTGCAACCATGCGGTTAGCCGAAACCATATTTCCGAATCCAATGTTTACAAGTTTCATACAGACCTTACAATCTCCTACTCAATATTTTGCACTTGCTCGCGGATTTTCTCTATCTCAGCCTTAATGTCAACTACCATCTGTGCCATTTCAACGTCATTGGCCTTAGAGCCGATGGTATTAGCCTCACGGTTGAGCTCCTGAACAAGAAAATCAAGCTTGCGTCCGATAGCTCCACCTTTTGCGAGCATGTCACGCAACTGATTTAAATGGCTTCTCAAACGAACGATTTCCTCAGTTACCGCTACCTTATCGGCAAAAATTGCAGCCTCAGTGAGAATACGTTGCGGGTCAATGGTAACCGAATCAAGGATTTCCTTCATGCGAGCTTCAAGCTTCGCGCGATACTCCTCCACGCATTTAGGAGAACGCACTTCTATGTCTTTTACTAACTCTTCAATAAGCGAAATTCTGTATACAATATCCTCTTTAAGCTTTTCACCTTCGCGGCAGGACATTGCAATATATCCTTCAACCGCTTCACCGAGAACCTTGCACACATCCGCTTTAAGAGCATCCTCGTCCTCATCCTCTTTTGATACGGTAAGAACATCCGGCAAACGCATAGCCGATGATATGCTCAAATCATCCCTGAGTTGATAAGTTTCCCTGAGCGTACTTGCAACCTCAAGATACCCTTTCAAAACCGGCTCATTAAGTGAAACCGTTACCGTATCTGCGCCTGAGGAATCAATAGTAAGAAACACATCTACTTTACCGCGTGCTATACTTTTCTGAAGCTCACTTTTTATTACTTCCTCCAAAAAGGAATACACACGAGGAAGACGGATAGAGCAGTCAAAATATCTGTGATTGACCGAACGAAGCTCAATTGTTATTTCTCTACCGTTTAAAGACGCTTGAGCGCGCCCATACCCGGTCATACTTCTTATCATTTAAAAATCTCACCTCGTAATAAAATGAATACAAAATAATTATACGGCAACTTTTTCCATATGTCAATTATCGTATCCGATTTGCAACACGAATTTTATAGAAAATCACAAGCTTTTTAAGGCAAATGTCGTACATTACAAAAACAGCATTCGCCCCCATCAATAAAACCCATCCTATAGCGGTTACAAACTCCGTTTCCGTAAAAAATAGTTTTTTAAACAAAATCCAGGTAATAAAAAACATCAAATTCGCAACAGTAATTTTGGTGCACCATGTAAGCCATTTATACTTTACATGTTCAATCAGATTTTGAATTATCGGATAAATTCCGAACATAATTGCAAAAAGAACTGCATTGCTTTTATCCGGCACTAAAATAAGCGCAAGTACCGATGCTGAAGCGTACGCCATAGCGGCGGTTGCCAGTCCGTATTCTGATACCAAAACCGCGGATACCACACCTGCAAGAGCAATTATACTCATTGACATTGTAGGGAAAAATGCCGACAGATAAATAAGAACTACCATTAATGCAGTAAACACTGATGCCGCCGCGATTCGTTTAGCTTTCACTCCGGAACGTTCCATTTATGTTTTCTCCTAACATATATCGCAAAATGGGCACAGCATGTCTGCGCACATAAGACCTGTGCAGCAGTCACACGCGGTCATACCACCCATATTTGTCTGATACACTCCGCG
>JAZTXE010000001.1:0-3786 GCA_045636205.1 Eubacteriales bacterium | reverse complement strand
ACCTCGTTAACTCCCTCTGCCATATCTGCTGAAGAGTAACCTCTTGCACTTCCCGTTTTCTCGCGGATTTTATGAGCTATATTTTGATAATGCTTATTATCAGTTACTACAAGTGCCATTAATAACTCACCTCGTCCCCGTTAGGCAGTGCTGCTAAAACATCGGCTACAATTTCCGTTTTATCTGTTTCATCGTAATAATCGACACCTTTTTGTGGTGTATAACCGTCCTTGCCGTTTGCTCCGGTTGCGCCAGTGTCACCCTTTTCGCCTTTCTCACCCTGAATACCTTGTGGTCCTTGTACGCCCTGCTCGCCTTTATCTCCTTTGTCGCCGCGCTCTCCCTTGTCACCCTTATCTCCCTTGTCACCTTTTGGTCCTGTCTGCCCCTGTGGACCTTGCGGTCCCGGCGGTCCCTCGATAACGGATATCTCTTCGAGCACTTCATTCTTTGCCTTATGAATAGCCTCACGCTGCGCCGTAGATACCGGCTTGTCCGCATCGGACGTGTTGTCTACCTTCGAAAGCCCCACAGTCTCCTTGGTAATCCCATGCGGATTTTCCCCGCTCTCATGTGCAGCAACCTCTTCAACCAACGCATTGTGCTTTTCCTTAATCTCATTATCCGACCGCGCATCGAATACCTTTTTAAGCTGTTCCGCGGTAATACCCGCGTCACTCGGATTGTCCGGAAGAGCTGAAACACCGTCCTGATACGACGTTATCTTTAAATTATCCAAAGCCATTTATATCACCGCCTGTTCACCGCCGGGTATTGCCATCTGTTGTGGCGGCATCCCCTGCACCGGCTGCTGTACCTGCATCTGCTCACGTTCTTTGAGCTTATCAACAAGCTCGCTCTTGTTCGGAACATATCCATCCGGGATTGACTCAAGATACGTAACCGCATCCGGAACAATGCCCTTGGAGAGCAGATTATCAAGCGTCTGAATCTGCATAAGCTCTGACCAGTACGCCGCCGCGCCTACATCCACCTTCATGCGGAAGTTTGCGCCCACGAGTGACGAGAAATCAAACGGCGCAATAACTGTGTTTCCTTCTTCCTCATATGCCGCCTCACGTACACCGTAGTAGACGGATACCATGTCAAGTATTACGCGTATGTACTCCTCGGTAAATCTCCGAAATTCAAGCTTCTGTAGCTCAAGCGGCATGGCAGATGCTTTCTGCGTCGCAATAATCGCGGATGTGTTTGACGGATTTACGTTTCCAAGCGCCGCATCGGACGCGCCCATAAACTCAAGTGTCTTCTGGCAAAGCCTCTCAATAAGGTCCATTACCTGCCCGCTCATATCCGGTGCCTTAAAGCCCGAATATATCGCGTCATTGGGGTTACCCACAACACCGATTGCCTGCCCCACCTTGTTTGACCATCCGGAAATTTTGACTTTGTCATATAAAATCTTCGGGAACGCCGTCGACTTAACCGAATGTATCGCCATTGCAAAAAGCTGATTGACGCTTATCTGATTTGGTATCATCGCGCTTATCGCCGCCTCGCCGTGGTAGGAGTTCTTTACCTTCTCCCAACGCATGCAGGCTATCGGGTAACGCTTAAGCTGCATATCCCATGCAGGACGTATAACCGCGCCCTTTGATACCTTGACCGCGTGTATCGTTTCACCCTCGCGCCACATCTTGATAACAACCGTAACCAAACCGTCCTGACTTGCTCCCGCAACGTCATACTGGTTGGTATCGTCATCCTCATGTATAAGCGCAGGATCCTCGCCGTGCTCCTTTGCCTCTTCGCGCACGCTCTCAACCGTCTTACGCAGTACAAGCAGTATATACGGCTGCTTCTGCAAATCGTCCGAGTACGGATTTCCGTATATGACGTTCACATTCGGAAGTACCTCTGTCATTATCTGACCTTTCGCCGCCTGCCCGGTCTCCGCGTCCGCGTCAAAATAGAAGTATAAAAAACCGTCGCCGTCTACTGCAGCGTCGCGGATTATATCACGGCTCTTTGCCTTTATATCCGCAAGCTCTATTACCTCGTCGACCGCATTGGATAGCACCTTCGCGGCAAGCTTTCCGCTTGAGTCCTCGATAAACGGAGTAAATGATACTCCTACGTCATCAGATACTATCATCGAAATAAAATAGCTTACCACGCGCCGCAGCACGTTTACCACCGGCTTATTTAAATCGGGCGCGTTGAGCCCCTCCCACTGCTTTCCGATGTAGAAGTTTTCGTTTTTCTTAACCTGCTCGTATAGGTTAATGCGCGTGTTATAGCTCACGCCCTTCTGATACTCCTGCCAAATCTGCTCCGGTGTCTGCTTATACACCTTTTCACTCATTACTCGTCACCGCCCATCTTTTCCTCGCCGTTGTAATTTAAAAAGCTCTCCCACTGTTCGCGCAATCTCTCGTCACGTTTTGAGACTTCCTCTCCATGGCTCCCCTTGTCAGAGGAGCTGTCGGCAGTCTTCGTTCTCTTCACGTCAACCACCTGAATCGTCAGCGTGCACACAACACCGCAAAGAAAGCTCAACAAACACCCTACAACTATTTCCATACCTTTATCTCCTTCCTTATAGCCTTCCCCTCAAGGGGAAGAGGGACCGCTTGCGGTGGATGAGGTGTAATCCTGCATCCCCGCTCACTCGCCAACCGAATACATGTCCTCGCAATCACCTACGACTGCCTTTGCCGCCTCATTAAGCGCATCAACAAACCGCGTCCTGAAATCCTGCGCCTTGTATCCGTCGCCCTCGTCCTGATAGAAGTACGATACCAAGCCAAACGGCAGGGCTATGCGGCATATCTCCTCGCAGTACGGTATATCATCCGCAAGGCTCTCTATATACGGCGCACTCTTAAGCTCTTCCTCGCCACGTGATGCTCTTACTGAGTTCTCATACATCAAGCACTCTGCAACAAGTGAGTTGATTATCCCCGGAGCATGCTCTTTAAAATCCGTATCATATCCCGGCTGCTCGAATAAAAAGCTAACCGCCGTGTTAAATACCTTCTCTGCTGTCATTGTCTCCTCCACCTACTTCTCATAATATCCGGGCACAAACCGCCGCTCGATACCCAACACACCGAAATCATTGTTCGGCTCATCTGACCGCACAATAATCTGTATCGCCGCATACTTCTTAATCTTAACCGCACCGTCAGGCACACGCACGTTAAACGCGCCCACAAGCCGGGGCATCGTCTCAAACGTGAAGTTTTCAAAATCAATATCATCCCAACTGAACACACCGCGCTTTCGGTTTGCTGACATAATCTCATCCTCAAACGTTTTATCCGTGCGGATGAGCACCTTTATGTTTCCTTTACGTGCGCCTTTAAGGAATACACCGCAGCCACGCCGTACCATGTTCTTTTTGACCATAAAATCGCCGTCATCGTCAAACTTCGTCGCCCACTCGGATATTATCCCGCGTGGCTCACCCGAGAGTCCGTCAGGCCAGTCAGAATACGTCTTGAGGCTTACCGTCCCGTCTGAGTCGTACAAATCCGTGTTAAACTTGCATATCTTACCGTCAGCGGTACCGAAATATAAATCTTTACCGTGCACCTTAAAGCACGTTGCAGGAATGTTATTCCAAAAGTACCACTCATATTCAAACGTGCCGGTCTCGTTGCGTACATAGCTCTTTTGCCGTGAGTCGGCAACGTATACGTTTCCGTTTACCGCGATAAGCATATATCCGTTCCACACCGTGCATATCGCCCGCTCAAGGTTCGGTTCCTTAAGGAGTCGGTTGTTTACAAGCGAAGACCGCGCATGCAGCACCCGCTCACC